>CAYWIK010000010.1:0-52967 GCA_964458315.1 uncultured Spirochaetales bacterium
GAATCGGTCAAGGCGACTTTTTTTGCAATTTTTAGCTTTTCGCGAATTAATTCGCTCGTTCCGATAAAGGTATGGTAGCCCGTATCTTTGGTTACTTTGTCCTGTAGAACGGAGAGCTCATTTGCCACTTTTTGATATGAACGTGCGTTCTGTATGGCCAGGGCTGCTTGGTTTGCAAAAATTTCAAGCCACCTTAGATCTTCCGTGGAAAAATTCTTGTTGTCCTTTTTGTTGATGATCTCGAGTACACCCATGCATCTGTTTTTTATCCGCATCGGAACCGCAAGAATCGATTTTGTCGGGAAGCCGATCTGCTTACTGATGTCACCGTAAAACCGAGGATCACTTTCCACATCGTTGACAATCAAAGAGGTGTTGTGTTCTGCCACCCAGCCCGCGATACCCTCGCCCATATTCAAAGAAAAGCGTTTTACCGCCGGACCTTTTGTACCGAGGGCTATTTCAAAATAGAGTTTGTTGTTCTCAAAGTTTACCAATAAAAGGGAAGAAGCCGCTCCGGATGTAAGGCGGGTGGCACTTTCGATAATACGTGTAAGGAGAGCGCTTGGGTCCGTGTATTCGGAATTAATAAGCGTATTTATTTCAATTAGGGTGTCAAGTCTTTTTCGATCTTCACTATCGGACAGCATTCCTTAGCGTACATCCACTCTTACTGATCGATGGTATCGAGAGTGGTATCACCTTTGTTCTTCAAAATATCCGCGAAAGTAGCGGTGTTTTCCTGTTCATCGTCGTGAATATATTTGGAAAGTTCTTCTCGCTGTACCTTGTTCTGATACTCTTTTATCGAAAGAGACAATTTTTTCTTTTCCGGATTTACTTCCAGAACTGCGGCTTTGATATGGTCTCCTTCGCTGAACTTTTCCAACGGGTCCTCGTCCGCATTCTCAGACGAGGACGGGATATTGCTTTTATGAAGCAACCCCTCTATTTCTCCCTGGACCTTGACAAACAAACCGAAGTCGGTGATCGATGACACTTCGCCTTCGATAATGCTCCCTTTCCTGTAGATGCTTGCCAGAGACTGCCATGGATCGTCGTGCAGCTGTTTCATGCCGAGACGAATGCGCTGGTTGCTTTTGTCGAGTCCGGTTATGACAAAGTCGTACTCTTCTCCCTCTTCGAGAACCGCGGAGGGATGTTTTACTTTTTTTGTCCACGATAAATCGTCAACGTGTACAAATCCGTCAATTCCTTCTTCCAGCTCTACAAATGCGCCAGAGTTGGTAAGCTTAACGACCTTCCGCCTGACCTGCTTGCCTGTCGGGTACCGTTCATCGATCGTGTCCCATGGGTTCGGAAGAACCTGTTTTACCCCGAGAGACACCCTTCCCTTCTGAAGATCGTAGGAGAGGATTTTCACGTCAACCTCATCACCGACTTCGAGAACTTCCTTCGGGTGATTGATGCGTTTTATCCAGGACAATTCCGAAATATGTGCAAGTCCTTCAATTCCTTCTTCAAGCTCAATAAAGGCGCCGAAATCGGTCAACTTTGTTACTTTCCCCGTGACAACGTCGCCGACTTGATACTTTTCTTCAAAGGTGGCCCACGGATCGGGAGTAAAATGTTTGAGGGAAAGATTGATCTTTTCGTTTTCCGGATCCATACGAATCACTTTAAGTTCTACATTCTGTCCCTTTTTAATATAGTCCTTCGGCCGTGTAACATGTCCCCAACTCATGTCGTTTATATGAAGCAAACCATCGAAACCGCCTAAGTCTATGAATGCGCCGAACGAGGTAAAACTTTTGACCGTTCCTTCGACAGTATCGCCGATGGAGACATTTTCATAAAATTCCTGTTTCTTCCTTCCGATTTCCTGTTCAAGCCAGTCACGGCGGGTGAGAACGATTTTAATCTTGTTATTACTAAAAAGCCGCTCGATGAGAAACTTTGACTTTGTTCCTACGAGGGATTCCGGTTCTTCTACCTTCCGAACATCCGTTTTTGAGAATGGGCAGAACGCCGTAATGTCATATCCGAGATCAACTTCGAATCCGCCTTTTATATGTTTAGAAAAAGTCCCTTCAACGGGTTCGTTCTCTTCTTTTGCTTTACGCAGCTCCTGCCAGAGCAGTTTGATATCCGCCTGTTTTTTCGAGACTACAACCTGCCCCTCCATGCCCTCTTTTCGCAAAAGGACTACGTGCACCGTGTCCCCTGTCTGCGGTTTCTCCTCAAATTCGGATGTGTCTATCTTCCCTTCGGACTTATACCCAATATCAATAAATACCTGTTCGGAACTTACTTGAATTACCTTTCCCTCAATTAACTGTCCTTCCTCTATTTGTTCGAGAGACTTAAGATATTCTTCCTGTAATGCGATTTGAGTTTTTTCTTCATCTGTAGTTTTTTCTACATCTGTTGCATCTTTCTCTCTCTCTTCCATAATCCTAAAACTAACTCCTGCTTTTTTTCTTAGCTTCCAATATTTTTTCTTGTACTCTCTCACAAACTTCTTCTATGGTCAAGTCCGTCGAATCTAAATATAATGAATCGGAAGCAATTTTGAGATTTCCGAAGGGCTTTGTTTTGTCGATATAGTCCCTTTTTTCCAGGTTTTCCGCGATTTTCTCAGGCGTAAGGGCGCTTGTCCCTTGATCAAACCGCCTTTTCGTGCGAGTGGTCATCGAAGCATCGAGATAAATTTTTACCTCCGCCGACGGAAAAACAACGGTGGTCATGTCCCTTCCTTCCGCTACAACATCGAGTTTTGCGGTTGCCTTTCGTATCAGTTTATTCACAACTTTCCGTACCTTGATTATAGCGCTGTGCTGTGCGACCCACTGATCCACAGCATCCGAGTGAAGATGATTTTCGATATTAATACCGTTTAGATAGAGGTTCCCTTCACGAATTTCAAGGTCGCAACTTTCAGCCCGCTGTATAATAGTCTGCTCGTTTTCCGGGTCATCTCCATGTTCCAGTACCGCGAAGGTAACTGCACGATAAAAATTTCCGGAATTAAGGTAGAAAAACCCCATTCGTTCTGCCAGCCGTTTAGCTACCGTACTCTTCCCTGCCCCTGCAGGTCCGTCAATCGCCACCACCATTTGGTACTCCTTTGGAAATGAGGGCGTTTCTTTCACGCTTCGTTAATTCACGATACTTGCCTTCCGCAAGGCCGTCGAGGGTAACCGGCCCAATACGTAAACGTTTGAGTTCCCGTATGCGAAGTCCGTCTGCCTCAAAAACCTTCCGAATTTCCCTGTTTTTCCCTTCGATAAGAATAATTGTAACTTTTTTTGCAGTTATTCTTCTATAGGACTTCAACCGGTAAAATACATTATCAATCTCGATACCCTGCCGGAATCGAAGGAGAAGTGAATCGGGGATCGGTTGATCGGTGCGAACCATATATTCCTTTTCGATTTCGGATGAAGGATGGGATACGAAAGCGGCAAAATTTCCATCGTTCGTGTAAAAAATAAGCCCGCCGGTCCAATAATCGAGACGGCCGACGTGAAAAAGCCTCTCCGGCATGTCTTCCGTAAAAAGGTCTTTCACTAACGGTCTGTCGAAAGGGTCGGCGTTTGAACAGAGGTAACCGGCCGGTTTGTGTACGGCAATATATCGGTTTCTCTTTTCTTCTATTACTAATTTTCCGTTAAAATAGACTGTATCGCCCGGATTTACCTTTACTCCCTGCGCGGTAATGGTCCGGCCGTTCACCGAAACCCGCCCCTGAGAGATATATTCCTCGCAGGTTCTCCTCGAGCCTATTCCCGCGCGGGCTAAAAAAAGCTGAAGCCGTACGGCTTTAGGGTTTTCGTTCTTCATCCATTGAGTTCGAAACGGTCTTGTTCGATTTCATCGAGTTTTGGAAGGTCTGCAATGCTTTTTAATCGAAAGGTTTTTAAGAATTCCCTCGTTGTACCGAATTGTACCGGTTTCCCGGGCACATCTTTTTTTCCCAGTTCCTTGACAAAACCTTTTTGCTGCAGAAGCCGAATCATGCCGTCCGATGACACTCCCCGTAAATTTTCGATTTCCGCCCTGGTGATGGGTTGAGAGTAGGCAATAATCGATAGAGTTTCAAGGGCGGCCCGAGAAAGGTGTTTATCGCTTCTTTTCCCATATCGTTTCTTCAACGCGTCCCAAAGCTCTTGTTTCGGAGTAAATTGGTACCCTTCCCCGATTTCAATAAGCTCGAGGCCGTGCTCTTCGGACCGGTAGATTTCAGTGAGCCGGTTTATAGCACGGAGAACGACTTCTTTGGAAAAACCGGAGATTTTTATCAGCGTCGAGACATCGACCGGGTCGTTCTCGAGAAAGAGTATGGCTTCGATATAGGCTGTTTCATTGTTGAGGTCCATTTTTTTATCCTTCAAAACGTTTTATTCGAATATCACCGAACATTTTGTTTTGATAGATTGTTATTGCTTTCAGTTTAACAGATTCCAGGATGGCAAAAAAGGCGCAAACCACTTCCATGAAAGAGCTTTTTTTCACGATCAAGTCGGTAAACACAAACTCTTTTTTCTTTTCGAGGAGTTCATGTAACAAACTGAGTTTTTCATTTACCGTTACCTCTTCATAAAGATCAATAATTCGATCGGAGGAGAGAGAAGAGATTATAGAAGAGAAGGTCTTTAGGAGGTCCCAGATATTCATTTCCTCCCACAGGCTTTCGTCTTCGGGAAATGGAAGGGTGCGCTGCTTTTTTTTCCGTTCTAATATCCATTCCGATTCTTTTTCCTTTTCCTCCATCAATTCGGATAATTTTTTATATTTTTTAAATTCAATGAGTCTCTCGACCAATTCCTGCCTTGGATCGTCGTAATCCTCGTCGAAATCGACTTCGAGGGGAAGGAGCATTCGGGATTTAATGTAAAGCAGGGTGGATGCCATGACATAGAAATCAGTGATGTTATCAAGGTCGATTTTGGAAAAATATTTAAGATATTCAAGATACTGCTCGGTAATTCGGGATATAGGAATATCGTATATATTTACTTCATTTTTTTTTATGAGAAAGAGAAGAAGATCCAACGGACCTTCGAATGTATCGAGTTTAAAAGAATATGATTCCGCCGGTGCCGTTTGCTCCATGGTAATTAAAACAACTCTTTTGCATTGTCGATTGTTTCACTGCTGTTTTCCGCCGCGGTTTCTTTTCGTTCTTGTTCCGGGCCGGTGGTTTTTTCCGGTGGTTTTTCTCCGCCGATTACAAGGTGCGCAAAAAGAATGTCCCTCGCTTTCTTTTCCAGTTCCGCCGTAATATCAGGATTGTTTTCGAGGAACAGCTTTGCGTTGTCCCGTCCCTGCCCGATCCGCTCTTCACCGTAAGAATACCAGCTGCCGCTCTTCTGTATCAAATTCTCCTTGAGAGCCGCGTCAAGGAGGCTTCCTGAGGCGGAAATCCCTTTCCCGAATATAATCTCAAGTTCAACCTTTCTGAAGGGAGGAGCAATCTTATTCTTCGCCACCTTTACTCGGACTTTGTTGCCGACGGCATCATCGCTGCCCTTTGAAATTGTTTCGATCCTTCTAACTTCAAGCCGAACGGAGGAGTAGAATTTCAGCGCTTTTCCTCCTGTGGTTGTTTCGGGATTCCCGAACATTACCCCGATTTTCATTCGTATTTGGTTGATAAAAATTAGACAGGTACCGGATTTCGATATTGTTGCGGTAAGTTTTCGTAACGCCTGACTCATGAGCCTAGCCTGAAGTCCCATGTGTGAATCTCCCATGTCACCTTCGATTTCACTCTGCGGTGTAAGAGCTGCAACACTGTCGACCACAATAATATCTACCGCGCCTGACCGTATAAGGCTTTCCGTGATCTCCAAAGCCTGCTCACCCGTGTCAGGCTGGGATACCCACAATTCTTCAGTGTTAACGCCGAGATTTCGGGCATAGGTGGGATCTAAGGCATGTTCAGCGTCAATAAAAGCGGCAATCCCCCCCTGTTTCTGGGACTCCGCAACTGCATGGAGTGCAAGAGTCGTTTTGCCCGAAGATTCGGGGCCGTAAATTTCGACTATACGGCCTTTTGGATACCCTCCGACCCCAAGAGCGGCATCAAGCAGAATGGAACCGGAAGGAATCGTACGTATTCCCGACACATCGGTCCCCTCGCCTAATTTCATCAAAGAACCTTTTCCAAATTGTTTTTCAATTTGAAGCTTTGCAGCTTCAATAGCCTTGAGCTTTTCTTCCGAAGCTTCAATATCCGGTGACGTAGTCTTTTTCGCCATAATTTATCTCCTCACTATTATAAAACAGTGTTACCGCCTCTCGTGATTCAAATATCTGCACATTTTTTTCGTATTGTATCAATATTTTTCTGTTTTGGATATAAACGGGCCTAAAATATTTTTTCAGAGTCGAGAAGAAGGGTTACCGGGCCGAGATTGGTATAGGTTACCCTCATCGATGCGCCGAAAACACCTGATTGAGGCGGATGGCCGAGGATTTCTAGTTGTTGGAGGAATTTGTTGTATAGGGACTGTCCTGTTTGTGCCGGGGCCGCCTTAGAATATGAAGGCCTTCTGCCCTTTCGAGTGTCGCCGTATAGGGTAAATTGGGACAAGACGAGGATGCCGCATTCCGGTTTTTCTTTAAGGGAAAGATTCATTTTCCCTTCTCGGTCTTCGAAAATACGCAGGTTGACAATTTTGTCGGAAATATAATTGATGTCCGCTGCCCCGTCCTGGTGGGTAATCCCAAGGTAAACAAGCAGTCCGGAGGCAATTTCTCCTTGAATTTCATCATAAGCCTCTACCCTGCAGTTTTCCACCCGTTGCACGACAGCTCGCATAATTCCTCTTTTAAGAAGGTCCTAGGGGTCGAATCGAAATTCCCTCCAATCGAAGATTCTCACGAGGCTGTTTGATCCGACCGATCAACTCCACGGAAGCGCCTTGTTCAATGGAAACGGCAAAGTCGAAACGCACCGGAATAATGCCTTCCAGGACCTTATTATCGTGATATCCTACGAGAAAATCGAACCGTATATAGGTTTCGCCGATCTCGAGATTGCTTACCTTTCCTTTCCACCTTACATAACAGTTTTCATGAAGCAAAGGGTCCTCCATTATTTCACGGTAGGAATAACCGACCGAAAAGTTCGTAAAATCAGGGGTAGAAAGATAAGCTTCAATAATCGAGGCTTTGTCCTTGATCTGTCCTGCCGCATTGGAATATTTAATCTTATTTATCAGCTTTTGGGCCCTGTTGTCTTCGAAATTGTCGAATGCTTTTTTTGCCTTTTGAAGGGTTTTGCTAATTTCTTCTTCAGTAAGCACATACCGGAATTCACCCGATACGGAGACAATGTCTTCGTTTTTGTCAATAGATATTTCCGCTACATCCCGGTTTCTTGGTTGCGTACGGTCGAAGAAATCTCCAAAATTTGAATGGAGATATAAACTTAAGGGTATAAGGAAAACGATTATCACCAATATGGGAATGATAATACGAAAGGGAGAACCAACGGAAGGAAGCAGTTGATAAAACTTATTCGTGGACAGGTAAGATTCTAAGATTTCAGGTGAATTGGCGCTTTCTTTCAGCATGTTGAGAGATCTGCGGGCGATCTTGTTAGAATTATCCAATTGCAGGATGTCGAGCCACGTCTCTATCGCTTTTTGATTTTGTCCCTGTTTCAGATCGATTGCCGCGATTTCGAGGAGGGCGTCCGTATGACCCGGTTTGAGTTGGACCACCCGTTTTAAATAGGTAGAAGCGCCGGAAATATCTCCTGTATACAGGTAAGCAGTACCCAGAATGTAGTAATATTCAGAGTTTTGCCGAAAACGGAATACTTGCGGTTCGAGCATCCTTATTACATCGGTGAACCGCTTTCGTTTTAATAACTTTTTTGCCCGTTTTAAATCTTTTCCTGCCATAGAAACAGGACCTATTTCGCTTCATACCTGGTTTTTCGTTTCTCGAGCTCGTTAAGAACTTGGGCCATGATCTCTAATTCATCTTGGGTAATTTCCTCTGCAGCGTTTAACTGTTTATTAATCAGCCCTAAAAGTTCGTTAATGGTCAGTAAATCGGTCTGCACCGAAAGATCTACATCGTCTGTTTGCGACGAAACACTTTGGAGTGATTGATTATATAGGTCAGCGATCTCGCTCTTCGTTTCATAATCTTTTACGGAAAAACCTGTATCGGTATATGCCCCCATTGCGAGAACAATCTCTTTTTTTCCGCCCTTTTGAAGTCTTCCCAGATTGTAGTAAAGGGCCGCGGCACTGTCGTTAAAAGAATAGGGCGGGTAATTGAAGTTTCTTGTAGACCGGGTCTCGTAATCCCATGTGGTGTCATTTAAGCGTTTCCAGTTCGCGAGCACAAGTTTGTTCGGAGGAGTTACCCCGGAAGCCTCGGTCATAATCTGTAAACCGTCGAATCGGTCGGAATCAGACGGCGAGAGGATATACGAAGGGAGGGTATACTTAGTAAATGAAGTCTCTCCGGATACCCTATCGATTGAGTCGGTTTTGAAATGTATGCCCGAATCTTCTCCCAGATATGTGTCGATAATGTATCTCGCTTCCACCGCAAGAGCGCTTTCGGAAATGTTTTCAATTGTTATTTTGACTACAAGCCCATTCGTAATTGGGGAATTGGAAGAACTGGTAAAAGAGAATTCTTCGGTGACCGCAAGAGAGCTCGACTTCCAGACGAACTTCGCACCTTGGTCGGTACGTTCTATTGACTGCCTGAAAGAAGAGCTTTCGCCCATTCGGTAAACTTTGTTCTCGAAAAGGATGCTCAAAAAGGTGGTACTCGGGTCCTGGAAAAATAAAAGGGGGGCATACTTATTTTTCCCAATGTCGGTAAGGTAGTAGGCGGTAAACTTCCCAAGTTTTTCATGAAGAACGAGTTTTATTCTCCCCTCTTTGATTTCGAACGCCGGAAGGGAAAGGGTAAGGAAAAGCATGAGCAGGACTATACTTATAAAAATAAAAAAAGTTTTTCGGTGTATACGCATCATCTAATTCTCCGCCTGTTCTTCTAACCAATTGAGATAATATTCTTTTAAAGCGAGGGCTTTTTCCTTCATTGCGAGTAGTTTTTCCATCTCACGATAATCAGCCGCTTCGGACTTTTCGGAATCAACCTCGCGAACGCTTTCCTGATCTGAAAGGCGTGTCCGGAGGGATGATATCGTATTGTTTAAATTTTCAATTTTCGAGGTAAGTCCGCTGATCTGTTCACGGAGTTTTATAACTTCCGCCTCTTCTTCCCTCAAATCAAGGGTAAGCTCTTCAATTTTTCTCTCGGTGCCCGCTTCCGCATATTCGGCGAGTTTTTTCTGATATGCGGCAATTGCCTGTTCGTAGGTTTTTTCACGAATTTGAAACTCTTCTAATGTTTTAAGCGCCTCCTCATGAGACCACTTGAGAAATCTCATGAGTTCCTTTTCCCGATACTTTAGTTCGATAAGGGAAGCCCGGTATTTTGCCGCATCGATTTTATAGCTCAGTGGATATTCCTGAATGACCATTTTAAATATATTATGGGCTTTATCGAGGTGGCCGAGGGCATAAAGAGATTCACCGATCCAGAAATAACCGTTGCCGATATATGGGTTTTTAGGAAATTGACGGTTGAAACTATAAAAAACTTGGATTGCTTTTTCATATTCCTTTTGCAGATAAAGAAGCCTCCCCTTTTGATAAAGGGCTTCCGGATAATTTTTGTTTTTTTCGTAGTTGAGGAGAAAATATTCTAGATTTTTTTCCGCTTCCTCGAAGTTATTTAGGGCGATATGGGTCTTACTCAACCAAAAATAGGCGTCTCCGTATAAATCTGACTGCTTCGGGTCTGCAATTATTGTCCTGAACACATGGAGAGCGTCCGAAAGGCGGCCCGCTGCAAAATAATCTATGCCCTTTTGCATGGCCGGAGATGTATGTGCCGGGCTCGAAAAAACGGAGGTTGATACAAAAAAGAGTATAAAAATGGTAATAATTAGAAGGAAAATCTGTTTTTTTATCAAACCGTATACCCCTGAACTAATTTTCGTACAAAAATCAAAAAAACTAAATTATTTATTACCCATAATCTCCATGGCTGCGGCAATCGGATCCGCTGATAGAAAAAAAGAAGACCCGCATACAAAAATATCGGTTCCGGCATTGCGTACATCCTGAGCGGTATCGGGTCCAATCCCGCCGTCTAGGGAAATAAGATAGGAATAACCGTACTTTTCCCGTAGAAATTGTAACCGTTTTACCTTTTCGAGACAAGTATAGATCAATTTTTGACCTCCGAAACCAGGATTTACGCTCATAATCAGGACAAGATCCACCATATCCAGAATTTCAGAGAGAAAATTTACAGGAGTAGACGGGACGATGGAAATTCCGGCCTTTTTACCTGCATCTTTTATCGATTGAAGAGCCCGATGAACATGAACGGTTGCTTCGAAGTGGAAGGTCAGATAATCGGCGCCGGCATCGAGAAAGCGGGGAATATGGGACTCAGGATTCGCAACCATAAGATGAACGTCCAGCGGAAGTTTCGTAAGCCGCCTGACATCCATAACCATTTTATCACCAAAGGTCAAATTAGGGACAAATACCCCGTCCATTACATCCATATGCACGAAATCCCCGCCTGCGTTTTCGATAAGGGAAATTGCGTCTTCGATTTTGGCAAAATCGGCGGAAAGGATAGAAGGGGCTAAATAGGTTTTCCGATCCGGACTCATAAACAAATTAGTACCAGATTTTTACAATAAAAGCAAATGGGCTCTCTCAATTGACTAATAATCAGAGGATGATATAATTAATAATAAATCATGAAAGTAGTGTATGGATCGCATTAGGGAAACAGAAGAAAAAATTAATAATATATTGAACGATGCGTATAAGCTTCTTAGGCAAGGTAGTTTCGATGAATCTAGGGAATTTCTCAATGGGGCGCTCAAATTAGATTTCGAAAATGAAGATATCATATCTGCGCTGAAAAGCGTCAATTTTTGGAACGAAAGAAAGAGAAGACTTGACGGCATAAACGGCTCCCTTGAAAAAGGAAACTATTTATTCGAACAGTGGGGAGTTTTTTTTACATATTTACAGGGGTGCGGGGAAGATTGCCAACAAGTGTTGTACCCGGTAAAAAAATGGGTTTTCAGTACAGCTCTCACCCTTTTTCAGACCGTATTAGATAAAACCGGCATGCATGACCCCGATTTACTCTGTAATTTAGGCAGGGCCTATAAAGGAATCGGTGATTACGAACATGCTGTCGAGTATATAGAGGCCGCCAATCATCAGCGAATAGGAGACGCGGAAATCATGGCTGAGCTTGCGGATTCATATGCCTGCATCAATGAAGTAAGGGCTGCGAAGATATTTTTCCGAGAGGCGTTCTATATAGATCCGCAAAAAATAAAATTGCGTTTTTTTGAGTCATTGTTCATCGGCAGGCTTGTAAATGAGGTCAAAAATATGGGATACTCAAATGACCTCCTAAAGGAGTGGATCCCGATTTACGGAAATATTTACGGGGTCCTCAATGTCAAGCGTGAATTAAAACCGCTCGAATTCGGAAAATTGAAACAAGCAATTTTTGACTATGAGCAGAAAATAGAAACAAGTGAGGAGGAACAGACAATTCTTATTCCGCGCCTGCTCAATAAATACTTTTGGCTGATCGATCATTTAATCGCATCCAAAAGCGACCGGTTCAAAATCGAAGAGATTTTGGCAAAGGTCAAGGAATTAAACCATAAAATATATGAAAAATACATTAACTAATACATGGGAGATATAGCGAGGGAAGATATGACTGAAAATAAAACACGGGTTATTCATGAGCTTCTCAATGAGGAAAAGTGGACGAGAGCTACATTAAATTCCTATACAATCAACAACTTGAAAGAACTCGATTCTATCATTGAAGAGACGATAGACGACGAGACCGAATCAGAAGTCAAGCAGATTTGCGATGAACATCTTCAACATACAAAAAACAGTATAATAGCACTGTACATTTCCGGTATTATTTCACTGAAGAGACGTCTGATCGATGATTCAAACCTGATCATGCTCATAAAGATTTTTTCCGACAACCACAAATGGAATATCGTTGAATTTTTATGCAACCGCATACTCCAGTTCGGGGAAAACAAGTTTGCACTCCGTACGCTTGCGGAATGCTATGATAATGAGAACGAAGAAGATAAAAAGTTTGAGGTATGGGAGCGGCTGGTCCGGATAGATTATGAAGAGGCGGATATTGTTCAGCACATCGCGGAAAAGAAGGAAGCAGAAGGCCTGCTCGACGAAGCGGTAGAAAATTACAAAAAAGCAATTTATCGATATATCAATAAGAAATTGTTTTCGAACGTTAGGGAAATTTGGCAGAAACTGCTCGAATACTGCCCCGACGACCTGGATTTCTTTTTCCATGTCGACATGAAGATAGAAAAAACCTTAAACGGTGAACGGGCCGCGGAACTTCTGAAAGAATTGTATTATTACTACCGTGAAAATGAGAAATGGACCAAGGCAATCGAAATTCTCAAACGGATCCTCGACTATGACTCCAAGAACAACTGGGCGCGTGATGAAATCGTCGAATGCTACCGCGGCCTTTACGCGAATCACAGTCATTTAGAAGAGTACCTCCGTCTTTCAAACCTGAGCCAGGGATGGAGGAATGTTCATGACGCAATTGCCGATTTCGAGAAGCATATCGCTTTTGACGCAGGTAATTTTGTCTGCCACCGCTCTTGGGGTATCGGAATGATCCGGGACATTAATGATGATGATATTGTCATCGATTTCGCCCGGAAACGGGGCCACAGTATGTCTTTAAAAATGGCTGTAAATGCCTTGAATACCCTTTCGCGGGACCACATATGGGTCCTGAAGGTCATCATGAAAAAGGAGGACCTCAGGAAAAAAGTAAAAGAAGATATTCCGTGGGCCCTCAAAACAGTTATAAAGAGTTTTGATAACGCCGCGGACATGAAGAAAATAAAAGCGGAGTTGGTGCCCAGCATCCTCACGCCGAATGAATGGTCCTCCTGGAGCACACAAGCGAGAAAAATTCTTAAAACTGACCCCAACTTTGGGAATCTTCCGGACAAGCGTGACATGTTTACCGTCCGTGAGAACCCGATAACCCTCGAAGAAAAACTGTATAACAAGTACAAAGCCGAAAAAGATTTTTTCCCGCGGCTTCAGGTGCTGCGCGAGTTTATCGAAAGTGATGAGTCATCGTTGGACAGCGAATACTTCTCCGAACTTTTTGAATATTTCACTACTTTTTTAAAGAGCTTCAATGCGGTCAACGAAATCATTGTTTCGAGTTACATCTTTATTCAAGATATTGTGAAAAACTATCCATATCTCAACCCTGGTTTTGAGTTGACTTTTCAAGATCTTTATTCACAGATCGAAAATATTGAAGACGTCTTTTCAAAGATCGAGGACGCTGAAATCCAGCGAAAGTTCCTTCAGCTTGTAAAAAAGAACACCGATGAGTGGCCTGAAATCTTTATAAAATTGTTTCCCGCGTATTTATCGCGATATATCATCGATGAACTAATGGAAAACAATTACAAGGACAATGTCCGGGAAATGTTTCAAAATATCGTCGACAATTACAAAGATTACCGGGAACCTTTTGTATGGATTGCGAAAAATATATCTACTTCGGTGCTCAGCAATAAATACGATATTGAGTACGAAAAAATCCTTATCGGTTTGATTCATCTCTTAGAAATAACATTCAGGGAAATCGATAATAGAAGGGAGGTGAGCCAAAACAGGAAATTAAACCGGCAAATTCAAACCCTCTTGTTTAAGGAAAAGCGGGTAGAAGAGTTTATAAAAACCGCGGACAAAGACTCACTGAACAGAATTTTTACCCTGATCAACGACATTAAAGATATCGATCCTTCCATAAAAATCGGCCTCCGGAAAAAGATAACCGATCGGTTTCCCGATTTTAAGTTCTACGGTGAAAGCGGCATGGAAAAGGCGGAACGAAGACTGATGGTAACCTCTGAAAGTTATTTTCGAAAACAAAAGGAACTCAACCATATACTCGATGTCGAAGTGCCCAGAAACTCAAAAGAAATAGGCGCAGCTATGGAACTCGGCGACTTGCGAGAAAACGCTGAATATAAGGCTGCAAAAGAAAAGCAGGAAATGTTAAATAACGCAGCCGGAAAATTGAAGGAAGACTTGGAGCGGGCATTTGTTTTTGAGAAGAAGGATGTAAAAACAGATTCCGTCGGATTCGGAACAACAGTATTTCTAAAAGACAACCAAACAGATAAAACGGAAGAATTTACAATTCTCGGACCCTGGGAATCGAGACCGGATGAGAACGTTATTTCTTATCTTTCCCCTCTCGGCAGTGAATTAATCAATCACAAGAAGGGCGAGAACCTAAAATTCACCATAAATGAGCGTGAATGTGATTATACAATCGAAGAAATACGGCCCGCAGAATTTTAAAAAAGAGAGCGGGAATGAAACTGCGGATTATAATTCTCATTGCCCTGCTCCTTCTATTTTCTTCGGCCGCCCTTATTGCTCAACCGGTCGATTTAATAGTTTTGCTCGATATTTCCGAGAGCCTGCTTCCCGTTTTTGAAGATATACTCGATTATCTGATTCGGGACATACTTCAATCCCATTTGCAGTTCGGAGATTATTTCCACCTTCTTGCCTTTGCCGGTTCGACCCATTTCGAACTTTCGGAACAAGTGAATTCGACGGAGGACATCGAAAGAATTTTAAAACGTGTATTTCTCCTCCAGCCTTTAGGCACACATACCGATATCGTGGGCGCAATACAGTATATTTACCAATACGCCGTCGATCTTCCTGTTTCCCGTCCGAAGACGATCCTCATGCTTACTGACGGAATACACGATCCGCCGCCGAAAAGTCCGTTTCAGCCCGATCGGCGGGATATTAAACAGGAAATATTCAATTCGGCCGTCCAGTTCGCAAACAAACGTTGGGATTTCCGTATTGTGCTTTTACCGGAAGGGGTAAGGCCTCAGGAAGGCGCGCCGGTGATCACAGAATTAAAGGAAGCTCTCAAGGCTGAAGTGGCGACATATCCTAAAAAAACAGACGAAAGTTTTTCCAACAAGGCTCTGGGTAATCCCTCCATCAAAACGGAAGAGAATTTGGGAAAAATCGGCAAAGAGTTCGCTCTGCCGATTTACGTTACCAATCACGATTCTCAAACCCGTACTTTCAGGCTGCTCCGACTCTATTTAAACGGTGAAAATGTATTGTTGAACAATCCGGAAATAAATGTGGAGCCCAAAAAGACAAAAACCTTCCAAGCGGAGGTTTTGCTTCCGGATGGTATCGATCCTGGTGAATGTAAGCTGACCTTTGTGCCGGAGTTTTCCAACGGCCGGCGGTTTTCGCCGAAAGAAATCGGGGTAACGGTAGTTTTAACGGGCAGAGATTTTTTTCAGGGTGTTCTGCCCTGGAAGATAACTATCTTAATCCTGCTCGGCTTATTAGCAGCAGCTTTACTCATCCTTTTTCTTGTCAAATTTAGAAAAAATCTCGACGCGATTTTTATGAAAAGCACACAATCTGAACGGTTTGATGAGCATGAATCAATTCCGGTTATTGAATTGATCGTGGAAGGGCAAAACAAAGAGATTGGGTTGAGAAATGTTCACTCTTTGGCTCAAGGGCATTCCCTCTGTGTCGGAGGCGGCGGCTCCCCTTTTGTGATTTTTCTCTATCCTTTTCCGCCCTGTATCGGACGGATCAAAAACGAAGACGGAACTTTTTTATTTGTCGCTGAGAAAAAAGGGTTTTTCCCGCCTAACGCCCGGGAAGTTTCACAAAACTGTCTCGAAAAAAGAATGCGGGCTGTTTCACAAACGGGAAAGAATGTTACTTTTTACTTCCGTAAATATATTTCGCCCCTTGAACGGATCAACCGGATTATGGGTCTCACCCAAAAGCCCGGGCTTTCCGAACGATAAACTCAAACGCTAAACCCGTTCCGGCTTTTACGCGGAACAGGCCGGGAATCCGCTTTCGATTCAGTCTGCTTACTCCAAGGCCTCGAGGGTCGAAAGGGCATGTTTGCGGACCGAAGCCGTGGTTGACTCTTCAGACATTCTTTTGACCTTATCCTTTAGACTGAAAATGCGGTTTTTTTTGATTCCCCTCAGTCCGTGGATACGGACGGTCACAGCAGGATGTCCGAGCATCATCTCAAACAGTTCCGAAAGCCCTTTTGCTTCCGTAAAAGAAAGGAGTTTGCACACATGCTCTAAGATTCGGGAATCAGGTTTGTCCCATTCAGCCGCAAGCAATTCTTTTATTACTGCTTTGGATTTATCGAGGTGATTCTCTATGAGTATTTCTATCGCCGTAAGACGTATCGTTAGATGCGCAGTCTCATCTGTTGCAAAATTCTTTACTTTTTCCAACCCTTCCGCATTACCGATTTTCCCAAGGGCTTGTACGGCTGCAATTCGCACATCAATTTCAGGATCTTTTTCCGTTTTATAGACAAGGATCGGTACCGCCGCATTCTCCTTCCTTTCACCGAGGGCTTCTGCCGCGGTGATGCGGATCTTATAATAACTATCGCGCAGCGCCTGCATTAAAAGCGATGAAGTTTCAGGAGCGTCGATCATGCCGATTGCATGGAGAGCATAGTTGCGCAGCAGCGGATCTGTGCTCGCGTATGCCTCACGCAGAACAGGCAGTGATGAAGGATCTCCTATTTCACCTAAGGCGGTACATGCGAATCTGCGCAATATCGGTTCTTCAATATCATCAGATACAATTTCGACAAGCAGGGGCACCGTTTCCTTCGACTGCAGACGGCCGAAGGCGAGAAGAATCTCGGCTTTGAGTTCAGTGCCTATCATTCCGCTCTTATATTTTTCTATTAGAATATCAGCCGTGTTTTCAGCCTTTGCCTTACTCAAATTCCGTATCGAGGCCCGGAGCACTTTCCCCTCGTCCGTTTCTTTTACAATATCCTGCATAATTTTAAAAGCGTTTTCATTTCCGAGGGGACCTAAATAATCGATCGCCGCGATTACTAATTCTGTGTTTCGGTTTTCATAATTGTTAAGGATATCCAATGCGTGTTGAGTACCCAATTCTACTTCCAAAGCCTGAAAGTATTTGAGACAGGCGATTTTGACCTGAGTATTGAGGGATTCTTCAAAAAGTGTTGTTACCTCTTCGGTAAACGAAGGGTCTTTTTCTTCGGTTATTGACTCTAAAACAGGTAAAATTTCAGAATCGATTCCAAACTGCAATGTTTGTTTGCGGTCCTCTGCAAGGGATGTTTCACGTTCATCTTCGGCAATTGCAGGAAAACAGGTTGAAAAAAGAATAAGAAAAAGTA
Source organism: uncultured Spirochaetales bacterium (assembly GCA_964458315.1). Lineage (GTDB taxonomy): Bacteria > Spirochaetota > Spirochaetia > SPDA01 > CAZSGZ01 > CAYWIK01. The sequence continues at coordinate 17,359 of CAYWIK010000010.1, forward strand.
TACCGATTTTCATTTATTTTCTTTTCCTTTAAAAATAAATTTTGTAAACACTTCTACCTTAAGGAGAAGATACATGCCGAAAATAATACCAACCGCTATGGCAGCTTCGGCAAGAAGGATGAAAAGCCCGCCCACGCTGCTTCCGGTGCTCCACCAGTCGCCGGCCATATATTTAAATATATATATAAACATTATCACGGGTATCGTTGATATACAAACCTTTAAAAGGGTAAGCAATATATTTTTCCCCTCGAGGCCGTTTACCCGCTTTCCGGCAAGGACAAGAAGAAAAATAAATCCGATAGAAAATGCGATAGTGTTTGCGACTGCCAGACCAACCACCCGGAGAAAAGTATTTTTAAGCCATAAAGAAAGCCCTATATCTAAAGCAGCGACTACAACGGAAAATATAAAAGGTATCCTGTAGTTGTGGACCGAATAAAAGTATCGCTGCAGGAACGTAAATGCTCCCACGCTCAATAAACCGATGCAGTATCCGGTAAGGACAGATGAAGTACGGATTGTGTCTTCGAGGGTAAACTGCCCGCGAAACATGGCTACGGAAATGATTTCTTTTCCGAGAATAGAAAGAAAAAAAGCAGACGGAACAAGGGTTACAATCAGAAAACGTATTCCGTACTGTATGCTCTCCCTCAAGCCTTCCGTGTCCCCGGTACCTGCCTGCTTGCTCATTCGCGGAAATAGTACGGTGGTAACGGAAGCTGAAAAAATACCGAAGGGAAGCTGGAAAAAAACAAGAGCATAACTCAAGGCCGAAGCGCTGCCCGTCTCGAGTCCGGTGGCGAAACGGACGGCTACCTGCTGGTTTATGGTAAATACCGAAGCAGTAGCTACGACCGGGAGCCAGTTGCGCAAAATTTTTCGAAAGTCCGGATTGTTGAAGCGGAAGTTTGGTTTATATGAATATCCAAATTTGAAAAATTTAGGGGTCTGGAAAATAATCTGGAGCAAGCCGCCTGCCATGACACCGATCACCATGGAGAACACGCCGAAGTTTTTATGAAGAAGCAGTATCGAACTAATGACCGCCAGGGAAAAAAGGATCGGGGTTATAGCGGGTATAAAAAAACTATTGTGCGTGTTGAGGGTTCCCATGAGTGCGGCGCTGATACTGATGAGGATCAGATAGTTTATAAACCAGCGAAAAAGACGAATTGACAAGTCGATCTGCTCAGGATCGCTGAAATCGACCAGCACATGCTCCATCAGGGGCTGAGCAAAAATCATACAGAGGATGCAAAAGGGCACAAGCACAATAAATTGAAACGTAAGAATGTTGGAAACGATCTTCTTCGAACGGGCCCCGGTCCCGTCCTGCACGAGGGCGTGGGACAAAGCAGGAATAAATGCAGACGAAAGGGCCCCCTCGGCCATGAGTTTTCTGAGATTATTCGGGATCGTGAACACCGAGTTGAGGACATCGGCGCTCCCGGTAGCTCCGAAAACCGCGCCGATTACGGCAATTCTTATAAAACCGAGCAGCCGGGAAACCAATGTCGAGGCCATGACGAGAAGGGTATTTTTTGTGCTTTTTTGAATGCTCAGCGTACGGGTTGTATCATTTTCCATTAACGTATTCCTGAATAGGCGGACAAAAAATTTTCTTTATATTCCTTGAACCTATTTTCGGTAATCGCGCGGCGAATATTCTCTAAAAAGTGATAGAGAAAGTAAAGATTGTGTTCCGTAGCGGCCATCGGACCTAAAATTTCATTGCTTTTGAAAAGATGCCGAAGATAGGCCCGGGAATATTGAGAGCAGGTCCTGCACCCGCAGTTCTCGTCGATGGGTCTGAAATCGGTTTTATAATCTTCCTTTTTTATTGACATGATACCGTCGTTTGTAAAAACAGAGCTGTTTCGGGCAATGCGGGTAGCAAATACACAATCGAAAAGATCTATTCCCTGTTCAACAGCGTAGAGTATATAGTCGGGGGTTCCTATTCCCATGACATATCGGGGCACATCCTCGGGCAGCATGACGGCCGTGAATTCGAGAAACTCCAGGAACAAATCCAACGGTTCCCCCACTGAAAGACCGCCCACTGCAATTCCCGGAAAGCCCAGGCCTATTATCTCCTCTGCGCTCCGATTTCGGAGATCTTTGAAAAAATTACCCTGGATAATACCGAACAGTGCGCCGGAATGACTGCCTCCCGTAACCTCCAGCCAGCGTTTATGGCTCCTGCGTGCCCAGGCGGTAGTGAGCTCCATGGCGTTTTGTGCAGTCTCTCTGTCGATCTCGGGCCGGGTGCAGACATCTAAAGGCATGAGAATATCGCTTCCAAAGGCGGTTTGAATTTCAACGACTTTTTCAGGAGTGAGGGTATGCTTGGACCCGTCGAGGTGAGACCTAAAGGTAACCCCCTCCTCCCCTAATTTTTGCAAGTTTGACAGCGAAAACACCTGAAACCCGCCGCTGTCGGTAAGGATGTTTCCCGTCCAGGAACTAAACCTGTGCAGACCTCCCGCCCGGGCAATAATATCGAGGCCGGGCCGGAGGTAAAGGTGGTACGTATTTGCAAGAATTAAATTGTATCCAATATCGCTTAAGGTCCTGTGATGGACCGCTTTTACCGTACCGTTTGTGCCAACCGGCATAAATGCCGGTGTACGGACTTTCCCATGGGGAAGGGTCAACGTCCCGTTTCGGGCAGCGGCGGATTTATCTTTGCCTGTTATTTCAAAGGTCATTAAGTCCTCGCGACCTTGAATAGGTAAAAACTTACAAACATAAAAATAATAAAGGTACCCCAGGCGCCGGCTAAAGGCGGAATGTATCCGAGTTTGGCAAATAAAATGAGAACCATCTGCATAACATAATAAATTACCGATATTCCGAGGCTTAAGAGCAAACTCATAAGCAAAATATTTTTTTTAAGTCTTCCTCCGACGGCGCAGGAGATAAGCGTAACAATGAAAGGGGTGAAAGCAAATGAGAAACGTTTATAATATTCCGTAAGGGCGCCGCGAAAAGGAAGTCCGGCCACCCGGAGGGACCGTATCCATTCCTGTGCTTCTTCGCGTTTCATTTCCTCGATGTTCCGTACGGTTTTGCGAAATGTAGCAGGAGGCTGGTTTAAACGTTCGTTGCTATAGGTGCTGGCGAATTGTTCGGTAATAAATTCTCCGGATGAACTCCAGAAAAAACGCCGGGCGTTTTTATATGACCATTTCTCATTTTCCCATTTTGCCGTTTCAGCGTCGAGGCGTTCGGTAAAAACATGATTCTCATCAAAGATGATAATGGTGATTTTAGATAATGTCTTTGTAGAGTCGTTGTAATATTCAGCAAAATAAACTATTTGGTTATTGGAACTCAACACGGTAACATTTGTGTTACTGAGGGTCGTTTTTTGTTTGAGGAGAATATTTTGCAGTTCGTTCTTTTTTTCAAATGTATCGATGACCATATGCTCTTCAAAGAAAAACCAAGAAACGCTCAGCATTAGGCTGATAAAAACAAGTGGGACGACCAATTTATAAAGAGAAACACCGGCGCTGAATACCGATATCAATTCATTGTTTGCATAGAAATTGCCTAGAGTAAACGAGATTGAAAAAAGCAGCGCAATCGGAACAGAAAAAGAAATACATTTCGGCAGATAGAGGATCATGACCTTAAGAATTTCAGAAAGCGGCACTTCGAAATTCAAATACCGCCAAAGATTGGCGAATAAATCGACCAGCTCGAGGATGAGTACAAAAAAGAAGAGGGCGAGTATAAAGACAGGAATAAAAGCGGCAACGAGCATTCTGTATAATAGAGTCATCGCCGCCCCCGAATGATGAACGCTGATACTCCCATTAGAACGATAACCGCATTCGGCGCCCACATGGCAAGAACCGGAGATATATTGGCCCGGAGCCCGAAACTCTGCCCCGCGAAAAGCATCCCCCAATATAAAACCGCAACCAGCAGGCCGATGCCGAAACCCACGGACCGGCCGCTCCTTTTTGTAAAAAGCCCCACCGGAAACGCGAAAAGCACGAAAATAAAACAGGAAATGGGTACCGCAAACTTTTTATTAAACTCCAGTTTGTATAGATGGAGCGTCCGGTCCCTGATCGACTTTTCCTGCATACGTAGTTTTTCGGATAGTGCGGTTGACAGCCGGTCCCGGTCATGCCCCGTCCAGTAAAAAAGTCTCAATTCGAGGCCGGATTTATATTTTTGATATGACAGATCTTCTTTTTTTTCCTGCAGTGTTTCTTCACGTTCCTGGATTTCAGCATACACGTCGCGCGAACTCATTTCTGTCGGGCCTGGGTTTCTGATCGAAAATGAAATATCTTTGAGAAGTATATTGTAAATCATCTGCTTCGCAATAAGATATTCTGAAATATTTGTCCGTTTGGCATCCGCAACATGGCTGAAAACATCATAGAGATGAAGAGAAATAACTCCCTGCTGTGATTCACTTTCTTTAAGTTCGGCGTACCGGGCGGCGATAATACGACGGTCGTTTTCCGGGTCCCGATCGATAATGGTGATGTCGTCGATACTTTTCTCATGCACGTCTCCGGTTACAATAATGCTGTTTTGATACCTTTTGATACTGTACGGTTCCAGCTCCATTTCGGGATTGGAATAGAGCAGCTCTCGAAAAAGTTTGTTGAAATTAATAGTGCCCTTAGGTAAAAAAACGTCATTCACAAAAAAGGAAGTCACGGCAAAAACCAAACCGATTAAAAAAATTGGAACAAATATGTGCCGTTTAGGGATCCCGGAAGCTTGAAATGCAAGGATTTCGTTGTCTGAGGAGAATCGTCCAACTGCCATGAGAGCGCCGACGAGAGAACCGAAGGGAAAGGAAAGAGAAACGATCAACGGTAAGGAATAAATGATAAGCAGAAGAACATCTTTAAAGGGAACATGTTTCGAAAGAACGTCCTCTGCTAAAAGCAACATTTGGTTGACGAAAAATATGAAAAAAAAGAAAAGGAAGGCGACAAAAAACGAAAAAATGAACTCTTTTCCTACATATGAATAGATGGAAAAATAATTTCTTCGCATAGTCTCGCTGCTTTACACTCCGGTCGACCCAAAGCCGCCGGTGCCCCGTTCCGTCCGGCTCATAGCCTCCGAAGGCGAAAAAGAAACTGCTGCAACCGGAGCAAATACAATCTGCCCCACCCGTTCGCCGGGATTGACCGTGTATGGTTCCCTGCCGGCGTTATAGAGGATCACGCCAACCGGTCCGCGATAATCCGCGTCGATCGTACCAGGTGCATTCAGTACGGTAATCCCGTGTTTTAGCGCCAAGCCGGAACGCGGCCGTATCTGTCCTTCGAAACCCGGCGGTATTTCAAGGGAAAAACCGCCGGAAATCAATCTCCTGTCACCCGGCGCGAGCACAACCGGGGTTTCGAGGCAGGCCTTAATATCGAACCCGGCAGAGTGTTTAGATTGTTTTTCCGGAATATATTCCGTCCGTATCGGTTGAATTTTAACAGAGAGATCAATACCTTTAGAAGTCAAAGTATATTTTTTTTCGTTTGTGGAGGTTCCTTGTTCCATAAGCCAACAGATTAAACTTATCAGCATGAACTATTTTGTCAATAACATGCTGGACATGCTTCCGTTCGACCGAGTTGAGCGCTTCGATTGTAATCTCGGCTGTGTGCACTTCTCCGCCGAGAAGAAAATGTCTTACCATTCTTTTCATCCGTACTTCCATGTCCTCGAGCGAAAGAATCAAACCACCCGAAAGATGAGTTTTCGCATCAGCAATTTCTTCTTCGTCGGGAGGGTCCTCTTTGAGCCTGCGAAACTCTTCATTCAAAGAAACAAGGAGTTTATTCATGAGTTTCGGAGATGTATTTGCATAGATGATCCACAAAGCTGTAGAGGAGAAGAACGCCCGCATTGCATAAACTGAATAGCAGAGACCTAACTGTTCACGAAGGTGCTGGAACAACCGGGAGCTCATAGACTCCCCAAAAACCGTGCTGAATACGAGAAAGTGATAAAACTCTTCGATAGCGGTGGGGAGTTGAAATGACGTCCCGGTGATGATTTGGACTTGATGAAACTTGTCGGAAAAATAATTACAAGAGTGCGAATACGAAGGATGAACGTTTTGTTTTGCCGTAGTTGCGTGACCTTCTGCGGGAAGATAGCGCTCAAGCATAGCCGTTATTTTGCCTGCCTGGATATCTCCGGCCGCCGAAACGATCATATTAGAGGTAGTGAACCATTTGTTATAGAAATCAATGACTGTTTCTTTGGTAATTTGTTCGACACAGTGGATTTCCCCGGTAATCCGGTTTGCCAGGGAATGATCCCCCCAGAGATTCCGCAGAAAAAGTTCATAGGCATTTTCTTCAGCCACATCCTCAGATTCGGATATTTCGTTGGAAATTACGATTTTTTCCCGTTCGATTTCCTCGATTGGAAAAACGGAATTAAAAACCATATCGGAAAGGATATCGATTGCAAGTTCTATATGTTCCGAAGCAAGCGTACAGTAGAAACAAGTCTGCTCCTTTTCGGTGAATGCGTTGAGTATTCCGCCTACCCTGTCGATTGCCTGGACGATGCTGAAAGCAGACCGATTTTTCGTGCCCTTAAACAGCATGTGTTCGATGAAGTGGGACATTCCGTGTTCATGAGGCAGCTCGTCCCTGGAGCCGTGAAGAAACCAAAAGCCGATAGAAACGGTCCGCGTGTGAGGGACCGCTTCCATCAGTATGTGAGCGCCGTTTTCCAGTTTTTTTTGTACGATCAATCCCTTCTCCGCTGGTGCGGCGATTTTTGGTAATCGTCTTTATTCCTCGGAGGGTGTTTTCTTTCGCCGGCAGGATCTATGGCATCAATATAACTTAAATTCAATCTTCCCATTCTGTCGATCTCCACCAGTTTGACATCGATTTCTTGATCGACCTGAAGCACATCGGTTACTTTTTCGACCCGGTCTCTGGAGAGTTTTGAGATGTGTACCAGCCCTTCTTTGCCGGGAAGTATCTCGACAAAAGCACCGAAGTCGAGGATCCGTTTTACTTTTCCGTGGTAGATCTTCCCCACTTCAGGGTCTGCAATCATTTCCAGGATATGTTTTTCCGCGGCGTCTGCATTCGATCTGGATTTTCCGTAAATAATGACTTTTCCGTCATCATCTATATTTACGTTGACATCGTAGGTTTCGGAAATAGATTTTATGGTCTTTCCGCCGCTACCGATAATTGAGCCGATTTTATCCTGGTCGACTTTCAACGTAATGATCTTCGGCGCGTATTCGGACACTGTTTCCTGAGGCACACTGATAGTCTTATTCATGATGTCAAGGATATAAAGCCTGCCTTTTTTCGCCTGTTCCAGAGCGGATGCCATCAATTCTGAGGAAACACCCGCGATCTTAATGTCCATTTGAAACGCGGTGATGCCGTCCTGGGTTCCGGCAACCTTGAAGTCCATATCTCCGAGGTGGTCTTCTTCTCCAAGAATATCGCTTAATATAATGGATTTATCTCCGGAAGTAACCAAACCCATGGCGATTCCCGCAACGGGTTTTGAAATCGGAACACCCGCGCTTAAAAGAGAAAGAGAGCTGCCGCACACAGTCGCCATGGAAGAACTTCCGTTGGACTCCAGAACTTCAGAGACGATCCTCAAGGTATAGGGAAACTTTTCATCCGATGGAAGCACTGCTTCGATAGCGCGTTGTGCCAGATGTCCATGTCCGATCTCCCTTCTCCCGGTGCCTAATCTTCCCGTTTCTCCGACGGAAAAGGGCGGGAAATTGTAGTGGAGCATGAAGTTTGCAAACCGCTTGTCGCTGTCGATATCATCGACAAGCTTTTCATCGTTAACGGTGCCCAATGTCGTTACCGCAAGGGCTTGTGTTTCTCCCCGGGTAAAGAGTGCGGAACCGTGGGTGCGCGGCAGTACGTTTATCTCGCAGGTAACAGGCCGGATGTCCTCAGGTCCCCTGCCGTCGGTCCTTACCTGCTGTTCAAGGATCGATTTTCGTACAATTTCAGCTTCCAGCTCTTCGAATAATTCACCCAAAAGTTTTAAGTCTTCTTCTTCGAGTTCATCTGCAAAAGCTGTTTTCACTTCTTCCTTCACCGCTTTGATTGCACCGCTCCGGGTATGCTTTTCTTTGACAAAACAAGCCTCTTTCAATTTGTCATAAGCAAAATCTACTATCTTATCTTTCAGTTCTAACTCTTTTACTTCCTCATAGAGGGGGAGTTTCGGCTTTCCCGCCGCTTCACGAAGCTGTATCTGTATTTTACACAGCTCTTTTATATATTCTTCCGCTTTTTCAATAGCCCGCAGCATCAAAGATTCCGAGACTTCCTGTGCCCCTCCTTCGACCATTGTAATACCGTCTTCAGTACCGGAAACGATAATGTCGAGTTTACTTTTTTCGATTTGATCGAAGGTGGGATTGATGATCAATTCATCATCCACGGCGCTGACGCGTACGGCGCCGATCGGTCCGCCGAAGGGGATATCGGATATATAGACGGCAGCAGCCGAAGCAACCATGGCGATAACATCAGGCGGGTTGATTTGGTCCGCCGAAATTACCGTCGGAACGACCTGAATGTCCCGTTTAAATTGTTTATCGAAAAGGGGGCGCATAGGACGGTCGATCAGTCTTGATACGAGGATCTCCTTGTCACGCGGTCTTCCTTCACGCTTAAGAAATCCTCCCGGAATTTTCCCCGCGGCATAAAATTTTTCATTATATTCTACATGCAGCGGTATGTAATCGAGCCCTTCTACCGGTTCGTCTGAACAACAAACCGTGGCAAGTACGACGCTTCCGCTGTAACGGGCGAGTACCGCTCCGTTTGCCTGCTTCGCCATTTTGCCTGTTTCGAGAATTAAATCGTGTTCTCCAATTTTAATTGTCACTTGTTCCATAATAATTTTCCTACTTTCTTAGTCCTAGTTTTTCAATCAATGCTCTGTATGACTCGAGGTCTTTCTTTTTTAGATAATTTAAAAGTCTTCTTCTCTGTCCTACGAGTTTGAGCAATCCTCTTCTCGAACTATGATCTTTTTTGTGTGTTTGTAAATGTGATGTTAGTTCTTTAATCCTTGTGGTAAGGATAGCTATTTGAACTTCCGTAGAACCGGAATCAGTCTCCCCTTTTCCGTATTCTTTAATAATTGCCTGGTTTTTTTCGTTGGTTAAACCCATTCTTCGCTCCTTCTTATTTCACTTTTTCTAAAAATTGTATTTCCTGCACAGATTGAGCGTGTGCTTCCCTTTTCTGAAAATGAACTGATCCATTAACCACCTCGATTTGTCCTTCTAGTATGCCGGAACCGTTTGTCACAAAACGGACATTGTATCGGCCGTCCATAGGAATGATCTGTGATTGATATTCCTCTGTAAAGCCGTTCATGCACAGTGTGTACGGACGGTCGAGCATGCCGTTTACCTCGTCTATACTCCCTTCAAGAAGCAGGGCCCGTATGCGCGTGCTGCTTACAGGCTCGCCTTTGTAAAGAACCTGATCGAGAATATCTACATCTACTCCGTGCGGCTCAAGCATTTTCCGTACATCGGCTGCGCTGGTGTCGTTATCCCTTCCGCAATGAAAGTTTCTTCCCAGACTTATATATTTTAAATCGAGATGATTCTGTAAATCTGCAAAAAAATCTTTGCCTGATAGTTTACTAAATTCAGGAGAAAAGTCAATCAGTATAACATGACGAATCCCCATACCTTCGAAAATAGAGATTTTTTGTTCCATAGTGGAAATATCACCCGGATATACGTGAGGATGAAATATTTTTGTCGGATTTTCCGTAAATGTAACAATAGTCGGTTCTGTATAGCTTGCATGCTCGAGAATCTTTTGTATCAGCTTCTTATGCCCAATATGCACCCCGTCGAAAACGCCTATGCTTAACGCGGCCGGGATTCTCCCATCTAGCCGACCGATTCCAAGTTGAAGAAAATCATTCCACATAATAATTTTCATCATCCGTTCCCCGTAAATTTGTACGAAAACCCGTTCGCGTCCCGCTCGATCAGGGCGATAAACCTTTCTTCCGTATTAAAAACGGCATATAATCCCCTAGCAAATGTCTCTGTTTGGAAAAAATAAGGAGAAATTTTTTTTCCTTCCTGCAAGTTTTTTGCATAACCGTTTTTAACGGTTGTTTCCCGGACAAAATCAAGCCTTCTGAATATCTCCTTCGGTGAAATAATATCTCGTTCCAATGAAAATTCATGAGTGGAGACTGCTTCATCCAGGTAAAAAGGTCCGATTTTACTCCTCATAAGACGCTTGACATAAGCTACGGTCCTGCAGGAGCAGGCGATGTCTCGAGCTAAAGATCTAATGTATGTTCCTTTCGAACAGTCGACCCGGATACAAAGGAGGGGATACTCGTATGATTCAGGTTTAATGGAATGGATATGAACGGTCCGCGCCTTGAGTTCGGGGGTGATACCGTTCCGGGCGAGCTGATATGCTCGCTTTCCGTTAATGTGTACCGCGGAGTAAAAGGGCGGTGTCTGCTCAATCCTGCCGGTATACCTTTTGAGGGCCTCTTTTACTTCTTCTACGGTAGGAATATATCCTGAAGTAGCGGTTACCTTACCTTCCGGATCGAGGGTGTCGGTTGCGGTACCGAAACGAATTTCCGCAAAGTATTCTTTGTCTAAACTTGAAATATAAGTGGAAAATTTTGTCATTCTGCCTATCACCGCGATCAGAAGCCCTTCTGCGAATTTATCAAGGGTCCCGGTGTGACCTACTTTGTATTTCTTGTTTTTGCTTTTAAGAGCTTCCAACGCTTTAAACGAGGTAATCCCCGGCGGCTTATGTAAAAAAACGAAGCCGGATTTTTGTTCACTCAAGAGAGTGCGTCCTCGATAAGCTTGTTTATCCTAAAACCCTCTTCAAATGACCGGTCATAATGGAACACCAGTTTCGGCGTATTTCTGGTTTTCATCTTTTTCCCAAGCAGTTTTTGAATATATCCGGCGGCCCTGTTGAGGGCATCCGCCGCCTTTTGGTTGTAATCTTCATTTTTAAAACTGGAGATATAAACTTTTGCGTAAGCAATATCCTTTGAAACCTTTACGCGATTGACGGTAATTAAACTGGTTATTCGGGGGTCCTTAAGCCTGCCGTGGAGTATCATGTACCCGATTTCTTTTTGTATAAGGCTTTCTATTTTTTTTAACCGATCACCCTGCACGTTAGGAACTTCCCTCCAATTTTTTTGCGATTTCCCTCACTTCGAATACTTCGAACTGGTCCCCCGGTTTTATATCGTTGTAGTTTTCGATTCCAATACCGCATTCATAATTTGCTTCTACTTCCCGCACATCCTCTTTGAAACGCTTTAAGGAAGTGATTTTCCCGGTGTAGAGCTCAACACCGTCCCTGAAAATTCTGACTCGAGTACCCCGCCGAACTTTTCCGGATGTTACATAACAGCCGGCGATGACCCCGATTTTCGGAACTTTGAAGGTATCGCGTACTTCTACGTTACCGATAATTTCTTCTTTTAGGTCTGGAGCTAAGAGTCCCTCCATGGCCGCTTTTATATCATTGATCGCATCGTAGATAATATTGTACCTGCGTATTTCCACCTTGTCCTGTTCTGCAAGGGTGGCTGCAGTCGAAGTCGGCCGGACGTGGAACCCGATGATAATTGCATTTGAAGCAGATGCAAGCATGACATCGCTCTCATTGATGGCGCCGGCTGACCCATGAATTACATGGAGACGAATATCGGAAGTGCTCAATTTCTCGAGGGCCGTCTGAAGCGCCTCGACGGAGCCGTGCACATCGCCTTTGATGATCACTTTCAACTCCTGTACGTCTCCCTCTTGAATCGAATCGTACAGATTGTCCAGGGTAATTTTATGTACATTCTCCGCTTCTTCGATTTTTTTAAGCTCCTGCCTTTTTGAACCTACCTGGCGGGCAACTTTCTCGTTTTCCGTCACCTGGAATGGGTCGCCTGCTTTGGCCAGCCCGGTAAATCCGAGGATTTCCACCGGGACCGACGGAGTGGCCGCGTCTATTTTTTTTCCTTTATCATTGAACATGGCGCGGACCTTGCCCGGATATACGCCGGCAATAAAAGAATCACCGACTTTGAGGGTGCCGCGTCCAATGAGTACCGTTGAAACGATTCCTCTTCCGTGGTCGATTTTCGATTCAAGTACTTTTCCTTCCGCCCGGCAATCGTAGTTTGCATTCAGTTCGAGCAGTTCTGCCTGCAAAAGAACATTGTCGAGTAAATCATCGATACCGGTTTTTTGGAGAGCGGACACTTCATTGAACAAAGTCGTTCCGCCCCAGCTCTCCGGAATAAGTTCATATTCAGAAAGCTGCTGCCGTACTCGGTCCGGGTTTGCTTCAGGAGAATCCATTTTGTTAATCGCGACAATAATCGGCACTCCCGCCTCTTTTGCATGATTGACCGCTTCTACGGACTGCGGCATGACGCCGTCATCGGCAGCAACGACAAGGATAACAATATCCGTTACTTGGGCGCCCCTTGCCCGCATTAGTGTAAAAGCTTCATGGCCCGGGGTGTCTAAAAATACGACTTTCCCCTTCGGATGGTCTACTTCATAGGCCCCGATGTGCTGGGTAATTCCGCCGAATTCGTCATCGACAACATTTGTGGAACGAATTGCATCGAGAAGCTTTGTCTTACCGTGGTCGACATGACCCATCACCGTAACCACCGGCGGCCTCGGCTGCAGGTCTTCTTCGGCATCGGTCTCCCGGTCGATAATCGTTTCATCGTAAAGAGAAACAATGCGTACTTTGCAGTTATATTCCGCGGCAAGAATCTCAGCTGTTTCCGCATCCAGCTGCTGATTGATTGTGGCCATTACTCCCATGCTCATCAATTTGCTTATAAGATCGGAAGCCTTCAGATTCATTTTTTTGGCCAAGTCTGATACAGTGACAACTTCCATGATATCTACTTCTTTGGGAACGGGATTAGCCCGCTGAGGTGTCTTTTTCTTGACCGGGAATACTTTTTCTTCGTGTTCTTCATATTTTGGTTTTTGAAACGCCGGCTTTTTCTTTGCTTTATAAAATTTCTTTGCGGGGGCTTTTTTACCCTCTGCCTCTTCCTTAGGAGGGACCGGCGCCGGTTTCTCGCGTTTCTTTCCTTGAAAAGCAGTAGGTTTTTTATCCCGCTCGCCTTTGTGCCGTGGTTTCGGATACTCTTTTCCCGGTTCGCCCCTCCGATATTCCTTTCGTTCGGAAGGTTCTTTTTTCGGTTTCCGCGGTTCGGCTGCTACAGGTTTGGTTTTCTTTTCTTCTTTATCAATTTCCTGTTTCCGAGGTTCTTTTTTCGCTTCCTCTCCAGCTTTTACCTGTGGTGAAGGCTTTTTCTTTACGACAACTTTTTTCTTTACCACCACCACTTTTTTCTTTTCTTTTGAATCGTTCTGATTCTCCTGCATATCATTTTCGGGTTCAGGTTTTCTATGTTTTATAAGCGTCGCTTTTGGTTTTTTTTCCTGATCCTCACTCATATAACACCTTTCTTTTCAATTATTCTTCTTCCTCATTAATTGACTCTTCTATTTCAAAACTCAATCCTACTCCGCAACTAGGGCATGCGGTCATGTCCACCGTAATAGGTTCGCCGCATTCGGGGCATTCGTATGTTTCTTCTTCCTCAGCGCCCCTTTCTTCTTCGGCGCCCTCGTCTTCGATTGGAACAGCTTCTTCCTCTTCCTCAATTATTTCAACGTTTTCCTCGAGCACGGCACGGATTGTCTCAATATCCTGCGGCGTCAATCCTTCGAGATTTGCAAGCTCCTCGCTGTCAAGCGCGACGAGGGTCTCTATAAGTTCGATTCCATGTTGCCGCAGGACTTCGGAAATTCGTTCAGTGATGCCGGGCAGTTCCGATATCCGCGTAATCTCTTCTTCTTCTCCAATATCGGTGAACAGTTCGGAAAGGGCTTTTTTCTGTTCTGCGGAAATATCCATTTCCTCGAACTGTTCTTCGGTTTTAACGTCAATGTTCCAGTCGACAAGTCTATTCGCGAGGCGGACATTAAGACCCTGCTTCCCGATTGCAAGTGAAAGCTGGCTCTCCGAGACAACTGCCAAGGCTTGGCGTTTTGCATCGTCCATGGCAATAACCGATTCAACCTCCGCGGGAGAGAGGGCATTTTTGATAAAAACCCTCGGATCGGTTTCATATTTTAAAATATCGATCTTTTCCCCTTCGAGTTCCCTCACGACTGCCTGGATTCTCACCCCTTTCATACCGACACACGCGCCTACGGGGTCGACATCTTCGCGATTTGAATAAACAGCGATTTTTGTTCGATATCCGGGTTCACGCACAATTTTAAAAATCTCCACTGTTTTATCGTATATTTCCGGTACTTCGAGTTCGAAAATACGTTTGACAAAATCAGTATGCGTCCTGGTCAATACAATCTGCAAGCCCGTTGTCGTCTTGTTTACCTCATAGATCATCGCTTTTATCCGGTCGTTCGGCCGGTAAATCTCTCTTGGGGATTGGTACTTCTTTGGAAGAATACCCTCGGTTTTCCCGAGATCCACATAAATATTGCCGTTCCGTTCGCGCTGATAATATCCGATAATCATCTCGCCGACTTTATCTTTATATTCGGAGTACAAAGTATCTTTCTGTATTTCCCGCAGCGTCTGTTTGGCCTTCTGTTTCGCGCTCTGGATTGCAACACGATCAAACTCTTGCGGATTGATTTCGATAAGCAGCTCGTCGCCGATTTCGCAATCGTCGACAAAATCAAGCGCTTCTTCGAGGGAAATTTCGTCTACAGGGTCCATAACCTCGTCTACAATACGTTTCCGCGCGGACAGGGTTACTTCATCCCCCTCCTCGTTAAATCGTACAACCGCGTTATCGGACGTACCATATTTCTTTTTATACGCCGCGAGTAAAAAATCTTCAATTGTTTTACGTACAAGATCTTCAGAAATTCCTTTGTCTTGTACAAGCTGTTTTACAGCATCGGCCAGACCTGTAGCCATTTCTCGTTCTCCTCATCTCTCATACGAGTTTAGCCTTACGGATGTTCCGCAGGGGTATCGTTTTTTGTTCACCCTTCGCTGTAAGAACCACGTTATTCTCATCAGCACTCTCGATTTCTCCTTCGATCCATTCTTCCGTTTCATTTAGTAAAGCGCGAACCCGGAGACCGGTAAAAACTGCAAATTCCCGGTCGCTCTTAAGCTGCCGGTTAATACCGGGAGAAGCGACTTCCAGTCGAAGGTCCCTCATGTCAAGAAGTATTTCAATCTTAGGCCTGACGGTATTATTAACGAGGGTACAGTCATCAACGGACACGCCGCCGGGTTTATAAATCACCAGGTGGACCTGCATCACTCCTTTGATACTTTTTGCCCTTAATTCTACAACAGAAAAACCAAGTCCTTCAATAACAGGGAGGAGCTCATTGTAAATAATCTGTTCTTCAAAACTACTTCCCAATCACAATACCTATAAAAAAAGAGCCGCTGTTTACGACTCCTACGATTCGTAAGTTTTTATATTTTTTTTAATATAACTAATAATACCGATGTTAGTCAATAGCCAATGTCACGACCCGCACTTCTCTTGTGCCTTTTTCCAATAATTTTCGGGTACATTCCTGCACCGTGGCCCCTGTAGTAAAGATATCGTCTAAAAGCACTAATTTCGCCGGTACCGGGCGGTTTCGAAGGAACTCAATTTTCCCGCCGATGTTGTGTAAGCGTTCCGAAAACCCAAGAGTTTTTTGCTCGACGGATTTTTTCCGCCTTAATATCGGCATAACCGAGAATCCGTAGGTTTTTTTTAATATCCCTGCAATATAACCTATCTGGTCCCACCCGCGCTTCCGGACCGATTTAGGGTTTCCGGGTATGGGTACAATCGGGCCCTCCTGCGAATATGCAGCTAGAAAAACCGCGGCTTGTCGGGCCAGCCATCTGCCGATTTCTTTTCTTCCGCCGAATTTATACCTGAGGAACAGCTGTTTAAATACCCCTTCGTATTCAAAAATAGGCATATTCGATAGAAAAAGGTAGGATTTTGTCCTACATGATGAACAAATTGTATATGCTGAAATCAGCGGCCTTCCGCATTTTATACATCTTTCTCCTCGGATCGGGCGGATTTTTGTGCTGCATTCCCGACAGATTATCCGGTCCCCGTTTTTTCCGGCGGATGAAATAGCACTGCCGCAGACCATGCAGACTTCCGGAAATAAAAGTCTTGATATGATTTGAAAAGGTAAAACAGGCACGAAGACGCCTCCTTACTATAAAATACAAGGTCGGCTCTTCTGCTGATTCAAGATATTGCCTTCTTAAAGCAATTTTTTCCACTTTTCGATGCGTTCTAATGCTTGTAAGGGCGTGGTATTATTCAAATCGATTGCCCTGATTTCTTTTTCTAAAATATCTAACGGAGAGAAAAGTTCCTTTTGGTCCTTTTGGTCCTTTTTATTCCGCGGGGTTTTTTCATCCGCCTCTTCGGAAATTTCGTACAACAGCTCCTTTGCACGTTCTACGACCGCAACCGGTAATCCTGCAAGCTGTGCTACTTGAATCCCGTAGGAGTGGCGCGCGGAACCGGGTTTTACTTTTTTTAAAAAAACAATTTCTCCTTCGCTTTCAACAACGTCCATATACATCTGTTGAATAAGCGGGTGGCGTAAAGCGCTTAATTGGTGAAAATGGGTCGCAAAAAGAGTCTTGGCCCTGAGTTTTTTTAATATATATTCCGTTACGGCCCATGCTATTGCCAAACCGTCGGTCGTACCGGTCCCTCTGCCGACTTCGTCCATGATAATAAGGCTTCGTTCAGTTGCAGTCCGGAGAATATAGGACGTTTCGTTCATTTCAACGAGGAACGTAGACTCTCCTCGCGATAAATTATCCGAAGCTCCGACTCTACAGAAAATTTTATCTACAATACCGATGGTTGCTTCAAATGCGGGAATAAAAGAACCTGACTGGGCTAAAAGCGCGATGAGGGCTGTTTGGCGTAGAAAGGTCGATTTTCCGGCCATGTTCGGACCTGTGAGGAGAACAAAGGTGCTTTGTTCCGGATCGAGAGTAATGCCGTTGGGAATAAACGACCCCGGAGGCATATGCTTTTCTACCACCGGATGTCGCCCTTCCTCGATATGCAGAATTCTATTTTCCGTTATTTTCGGTTTTGAAAAGCCGTGGAGGGTAGCGGCATGGGCAAAAGAAGTGAGGCAGTCGATTTCTGCAAGAAAATCAGTTGTTCGCTGCAAGGTAATAAGTTTTTTCCGCACCTCATCGCGAACAATGAGAAACAGTTCTTTTTCGAGCTCAACAATCTTTTCCGAGGCATTATTCAGTTCGCTTTCCAAATCTCCGAGTTCTTTGGTTGTGTAACGTTCACTGCTCACAAGGGACTGTCTTCTGATAAAATATTCCGGCACAAGAGAAAGGTTACTCTTCGTAACCTCAAAAAAATGTCCGATTATTTTGTTGTATTTTATCTTTAGTGTGGGAATTCCGGTTTTTTTCTTTTCAGTTTCTAAATATTCCTGAAGTATTTGCCTGCTGTTATGCTTCAGCTCACGCAGGCGATCGAGTTCGCTTGAATAACCGTTTTTGATGATATTTCCTTCCGAAAGGATGACCGGAGGGTCCTCGTCGATTGCCGAGGTAATGAGACTGCAGATCGATTCGATCTCTTCTACCGTTTGGCCGTCCGGGAGAGAAAACTGCTCTTTGCTGTTCCATTTCTCTATCAGCTGAATAATTTCCAGGCACTGAAAGAGAGAAATTCCTAAACCCAAAAGATCTTTTGCATGGGCTTTTTCCATGGCGACTCTGGAAGAAAGACGGCCGGTGTCAAGGACCCCTTTGAGAGCGTCTCGTATACGGTTGAGAAGCATCTGGTCTCTGTAGAATGCTTCTACCCGGTTCAATCGTTTTTCTATCCTGTTTTTATCGATAAGAGGTTTTGACAGCCAATTTTTAAGCAGGCGGCCCCCCATTGCGGTCTTTGTATGGTCCAATATTTCGATGAGGGTGTAATTTGAAGAACTGTCCTGCATATTGGAGAAAATTTCTAAGTTTCTGACGGTTGATTCGTCCATTCCCAGAAATTGATCTTCCGAATAATACCGAATATTGGTTATGTGCATAAGTTTCGATTTGTTTGTCTCATGGAGATAATCGAGCAGTACTCCGGCGGAAAAGAGAGCGGGATGGGAATCCTCCAAACCGAATCCTTTTAAATTGGTTACTCCGAGCTCCGCGGCCAGTTTTTCGTAACTCTCCTCGAGGTCAAACGACCAATCGGGATATCTGTTGAGAAGAAGATTTTGTCTGTTCCGCAGAAACCGGTAAAGGCTGTCGTTATCTTCGAGCATCGATTCTTGGATGAGAACTTCCGACGGGTTGATCTTAACGAGCTCTTCTTTCAATTTTTCGAAGGTGTTTCGGCCTGAAAACAGAGTAGTGAAAAACTCTCCGGTCGATGAATCGATATAGGAAAACGAAACGTTGTCCTTATATTTTCCTATGGAAGCAAGGAAGTTGTTTTCCTTCCCGGTAAGAATATCTTCTTCTAATACCGTTCCGGGAGTTACGATCTCGACAATTTCACGCTCAGCAATCCCCTTGCCCCCTTGCGGAAGGGAGATTTGTTCGCAGACAGCGATTTTTTTCCCCGCCTTGAGAAGCCGTGCAATATAAGGATGAGACGCATGGTAGGGTATTCCGCACATCGGAATTCCGTTTCTCTTGGTCAAGGTAATATTTAAAAGCGAACTGACTTCCCTCGCGTCATCTTCAAACATCTCATAGAAGTCACCGAGGCGGAAAAACAGCACCGCGTCGCCGCTTTTCTGTTTGAGGCGCCGGTACTGTTTCATCATGGGCGTGAGTTCAGTCATTTTTTACAGCGCCCTATTCTATCGGCCGGATATTTTCCTCAATCTTTCTAATACCTTTTCGGTGATATCAACCTCCCGGCTCCACCACATGAGGTTTGGGTCCTTTGCCTGAAAAACCATGGTATATCCTTCGTTTTCAGCCACATAAGAGATGACATTTAAAATTTCAGATAAAAAAGTGGGCGATTCGAGAAGCGATTCCCGTTTTTTCTGTATCTGGTTATATTTTATTCTCGTATACTCTTTGAGATATTCTTTTTTCTTGAAAATTTCTTCATCCAGCTCAAGGGCCGTAGGTTCATCGTCTT
Organism: uncultured Spirochaetales bacterium; assembly: GCA_964458315.1. Taxonomy (GTDB): domain Bacteria; phylum Spirochaetota; class Spirochaetia; order SPDA01; family CAZSGZ01; genus CAYWIK01. Next base: position 36,571 of record CAYWIK010000010.1, read on the forward strand.
CGTTTAGTGCTTCGATTTTCTCGTTTTCGAGCTGCTCGATCTCTTCTAATATGAGTTCTTTTTCCTGTTCGTACTTTCTGGTCATTTCTTCCAGCTCTCTCCATGCTTTTGATTCTTTAAAGTAATTGGAAACAATTTCGGAGAGATCGATCACGCCGATTTTAGTAAGCTGCTCGCTCCAAAGGCCCGCCGGTGTAAGGATAATTATAAAGACAAGTACAATAAACTTTTTCATTCTTCTGTCTCCGTTCGATTAAAATATTTCATACGTGAAGGATATGACGAAATCGATCCCTTTGCCCGGTGCCGTGCCGCCGATATTTCCGGTTTGCCATTCGACGGCACCGTCATTGGTTCGGAAACGTTTTGCAAAATAGAATCCCATTGGGAAGCCTGGGATCGTGAGCCGAAATCCTCCGCCGAAGGTAAACATAAAATCGTCGAGAGTCATTCCCTTCATATCTGCATTTTCATCCCACATCGCTGTACCGCTGAAAAAGAAATCCCACCATAAAAATTGTTCAAATATCGGCATTCTGAGCTCGATCCAGTTATTCCATCTGGACATCCCGCCGCTTTTCCAGCCCCAGCCCCGGGCAATCTGCATGCTGTCGATGTACAGATAGTCGTCATCCCGCAGCTCATTGCCCCATCCCCAGGCTTTGGTACCGTCATCGGTCTCATATCGTCTGTACTGGGGCAGCAGAATAGCGAAATCGCTGTGCAGCGCCAAAACCAGTTTCCAGTTCCAGTTTTCCGTAACCTGCACATTGAAGAGGGGGATGAAAAATTCCGCTTTTGTCGAGCTGCGGATATAATTGGTCACGCCGAAGAGAAAACCGCCTACGTATTGAAAATTTTGGTTGAAGTGGAACCCGGAGCTCGGATTCATTACATAGTCCCGGGTGTCCCAAGAAAAATTAGTCCATATCTTGTTGGTAAACAACCAGTTATCGAGATTGCCCCGCGTAGTCGGGTTATAGGGTCTGTAGAGGGTGTCGTCATAGGTGAGAAATTCGAGGCTTGTTCTGGCGCCGGTAGAAGCCCCTATTCTTCCGACGCTGGTAAACCATTGATAGCCCGTATTAAGTCCGATGGAAAAGTTGACGCTGTGGTAATCCATGAGATAGGCATCATCGATTAAGATACCCTTTTGAAGGGCGTATTTATAATCTGTTACAAGATTATAATCTTCGATTGCCTGCTCGTCAGGAATTCCGGGGTACTGTTCACCCGATTTATAGTCTATTTCTCCGTCATCGTCGATGTCGGTATCGCTGCTGAAAACGTAGTATCCTTCGTAGGGGTCGGGAACCGCGTTCGGATCTTGGGCGGAAAACACCGGTGAAAGAATGTCCTGGGTGATGTTCCGCTCGAGAGCATGTTCTACCGATAAATCGGCCCCCCAGTTCCATCTCCTGCCGAAAAGCCAATTTTGGTTAAAACTGAAAGTCAATTTTTGGGAAACCCCGGCAAGTTCCACTCCGGCGCTGATTTCATTTCCCATTCCAAGGAAATTCCTATCGGTCCATTTAAAAAACCCAAGAACCGGGAACGAACCGGCTGCGCCGGAAAAAGTTACGCCGAAATTAAAATCGATGGTCTTAGCCTCTTCGATATTGATTACAAGATCGACCAGGCCTTCGACGCTCCCCATCGGAGTAGTTGGGGTGACTACGGAAAAGAGTCCGGTGTTATAGAGGTTCTGAAGACCCTCCATAATTTTTTCTTTGCTGAAAACATCTCCGGTTTCAAATGGAAGTTCCCGGGTTATTACGAAATTTTTGGTCTTTGTGTTTCCGTCTACGATAATATTTTCAATGTGTGCTCTGCCCCGTTCGATTACATTGACCTTGTAGGAAACGACATTTTCTTCTTCCTCCCGGACCGGGTCTTTAGTAATCTGATTATAGATATATCCTTCGTTGTAGTAGACATCCGCCAGTCTTAAAAAATCAGCCTCCAGCTTCATTTTATCGAGGACTTCTCCGGGCTGGAGGCGCACTTCAGACAGGAGTTCTTCATCGCTGAACAGTGAGTTCCCTTCAATGTCCATACCCCCGTATATGTACTGTTCTCCTTCGTCGATGTAGATGATTAAAACCAGAAAATTACGTTCTTCTTCTTCCTCTTCCTCTGTTTTGATTTCTCTTTTGACGTCGATGACCTCCGCGTCAATATATCCATTCTCCCAATAGTAAGTTTCAATATTCCGCAAGTCCTGAGTTAGTTTGCTTTCCTGAAAAACACCCTTGGAAAAGAGGGACTGGGTCTTGGTCTCCATTAAACGTTTGAGAGTGCTGTCCGAGGCAAAACTGTTCCCTGAAAACTGAATTTCTTGTATCCGGGTCTGTTTCCCCTCTGTTATGTTGAAAAAGACAACCGCACTATTTTCTTTTTCATCGGTTTCCACTTCTCCTCCGACTTCCGCATTCGGATATCCCCGCTCGATATAGAGTTCTTTAACCGCTTCCGCGTCGAGCTGTATTTTGGTTTTATTCACCATATCACCCGGTTTGAGCAGGACCGCGTCGAGAATTTCTCCGTCCCGCAAGCTTTGGTTTCCCCGCAGTTCAATCCGCTCGACCACCGGGCGTTCTTCCACGTCGAATTCGATAATAATCGAATTATAATTCTCGTCCCCGGGGAGAGCATTCGGCGTGAACATCTCAAAATAATCCAAGGCGTACAAACTGCTTTGGAGTTCGATAAAAAGCTCGTCGGAAAATTCTTCTCCTATATACGGGGCGACAATACCGTCGAGTTCGGACTCGGATATGTTTTTAAGCCCGGTAAAGCGAATATCGACAATCGGCTTATCGATATACCAGTTCGGGTCTTCCTGTGCGTTCATTCCTGCAACAAAAAAAGAAAAGAAAAGTAATAGGAAACCTATTTTTTTCATATCAACTCCCTGATAATTAAAACGAAAATCCCCATGAAAGTGCCAAACTCAGGGCGGGTGGGGTGCCGAAAAGATCGGTCATGTCCGGCATAAATGAGAATTCGAGCAGTGCGAGCGGAGTTTTCCACTCCAGCGTGATCTCAGTGTCTACTTCGAACTCTTCTTTTGTGTACACCGCTTCATCACCGGTTTCTTTCAATCGCAAACCGACCATGGCTTCTAAAAAAATATCTTCACTGAGGTACTTTCCCAAAAATAGTGTGGTATTGTCAAGATATCTCCCCAAGCTCGAAACTTCCTGCTCTCTTTCGCCCGCACCGGTAACTCGTCCGAAAATTCGTTCTGCAAGAAGGTTTTCGAGCATTTGGGTCCGAATCGAGAACAGATCGAGATTGAATACGTCCCGGATAGCATCTTCGAACGATTTCATGAGCCCGAATTGATTGAACACGATACCGCTTGTGAGCGCTATGGCGGAAGATAGGTTGAGTGCTTCTCCTCCAAGTTCCGCTATTACATTTTGGCCTAAAAGAGCGAGAATTTCCGTGGTAGGCAGCGAGGGGGAAGATTCGAAACGGGGCGAAAACCGGCTGAAAGGCTTCTCGTCGACTACGAGGGTGATAACTACATCCTCTCCGGCAGCAGTTACCTCACGAAGGTCTGCACGAGCATAAAGGATGGGATCGAACCGGCCCTGCTCCTCATTAAAAATAATTTTAGCTTCAGTAATATAAAAATTTTTGCTGAAATAAAAGATTTGCCCGCCCCTGGTCGTAACTTCACCTTTTATGGAATAGCTCCGCGCGATACTGTTATACATGATGTCCACTTTTTTACCCGTTTCCGCAAACGTACGAAGGACGGGAAAATTATCGGATGGCCAGAGAAACGCGACCTGCCTCCCGGTATAAATGTCTAAATCGACGGAGGTCTCGAAAGTGCTGCTCCTTGGTTCTTCTTCTTCTTTTTCCCCGATCGTAACAACCGCGTTATGTGCGGTTATATCTCCGGAAATATCGATTCCGGAAAAATCTCCTTTTAAAAAAAGTTTAATTTCCGTATCAGCGCGTACATCGATATTTGAAAAACTTCCTTCCATGGGAATCCATCGTTTTCCAACGGTTTCGAGTTCGATTTCATATTCCCGCGGTATCCAGTGGTCGATAAAAAAGGTAACCTTTGTGTTTGCGCCGCCCGGCCCCGCGTGCATATAAAGCGTTGGCATGGTAAACTCTTTTCCGTCGAAAAGAAACTCGGCGTTGAATGGGCCGAGCTGTTCGGTAACCAAAGGGTTTTCAGCAATCCCGTCTATGATTTGGAGCCGCCCGAAAAAATCCGGATCCGTGATAGAGCCCCGAATTTGTAAAGACCCAAAACCTGTTCCTTCCTTGACATTGAAATATGGAATACGGAGAAGTGTATTAATTGCCTTGAAGTCAAGAAGCATATTATTCAGCTCCGCGTTGATCATATTGTTTTGTACCGTCCCGGTGGCAAACATCTTAATCGGGATTGGATCGGATAATTTCAGTTCAAACGAACCGCCTGTTTTGATTGTGGCCCTGAGAGCTGTCTGCGGTCCGCCTGTTAATTTTATTTCTTGCTGCTTTTTCTGAAATGCGAGATGCCACGGCTTTAAAGGACTATTCCCGTAGAAAATCGGATCTAACCCTATGTTCCCTTCAAAATCATTGCGCAATATTTCAGGAAGTTTTTCCCAGGTGCCTTGTTTTTTTGTTTTTCCTGAGATATCGAGACGGGTGGTAAGCGACTTGTTTTGAAAAATTCCGGTAAAATTTCCGCGTGCCGAAAAAGCGCCCCTGGAAAAATCAAACAGTATGTTTTGGATGACCGTCCGGTTTGAAAGATATGAGACGAGAAAAGAATCTACTGTAAGTTTATTTTTGGTCAATTCTCCGTTTCCCCGAAGTTCGATTTTTTCATTGTTGAACTGTGCGTTTTTAGTCTGCATTCTATAGGCAATGGTCGGGGACTCCCGTCGGCCGGATATACCGACATTGCCGTTCATTTCTCCTTTGAGACTTTTCCCGGCAAATCGATGGAGCGGAGACGAAGCGAAATCTATGTTCGCGTCGATTAGGCCCTCCCTGTATTGAAGCTGAAGGTCGTATCGTTCTTTTTGGTTCGGATCATTGCCGGTAAACCAGCCGGTAATATGCAGCGGTTCTATCGAGTCTAAATCAAACCTTCCGAGGCCGTTTATCCGCGAAAATTGATCGGTATAGCGAAGTTCTTGAAAAATTAATTTTTTATTGTCTGCGAATATTCTTCCGGATAGAGTAAACCTAAGGTCCTTGAGGATCCTTCCCTCACTTACTTCCATGTTTTTGACATAGCAGCGCCACTGCTGCGGGCTTCGAAACATCCCATATAGATCGACCCGTACTTTTCCGGCAAAGCTTGGAAGATCGACCGGGAAATCCGTCAGTCCGGCATTAAAGAACAGCCCGTCGCTGGAAAATAACACCGATATGTTTGTATTATAACTGCCTTCGATAAACAAACCCGATTCTTTTTGGTAGATCCCGTTAAATTGGTATGCAATGTTATTAATCGAAAATTTGGTCTCGAATCCGATATCTCCCGGCGCCTGAAAATCTATATCCGCTGAACCGCGGTAGCGAATATCGTTCCATCTTCCTTCGAGGCTTGTTACGGACATGTTCTCTTTGTTGCCGGTTATACCAAAAGAAAGGTCCAATAAGTCGGCCGAACCTGGAGCCGAGTACATATTAAAATCGGGAGATACATATGCAAATTGCGTAAAGTCGGTGGAAAAAAATATCTGAGCGCCGAAATAAATATCCGCCGCGCGCTCCCGGAGGCCGCCTCGTATCCTTTCCGAGGGAACCAAGCTTGATAGTTCAGAAACGCTTAACTCCTCGAGCTGTACTATTCCCTGCAAGGTCCGCTCGCCTGTCCGGTCATAATAACCCTCTACCGAGATTTGCGACCGCGGGCTTCCGGCAAGACGGGTCTGTAGGACGAGTTCGATTACCTCTGCGCCTAAGGTGACGGTGCTCCGCAGACCGGCAAAGTTAATTCCGTCAATCCATACGGCGCTGCTCCGGAGGGAAAGATGATTTTGGACGTGATCGAGGGAGACCCGTGTCGTTACGCGGTGTCCGGTGGGAAGAAGAAAATTACGGACAGTGAGCAGGCCGCTGGGAAAAAAATCGGGGAACTCGATCCTTCCGGTATAGGCAAAATCTCCTCGGGAAGTGGTTATTTCGGCAAGTTCTATCTCTACTCCGGCCTCATTCCCCTCTGCCTTGAGCTGCGCCGTCGCCGGCAGGGGAAGCACCTCGTTTTCAGCATAAACGAGAACATCGGCGGCATATTGTACCGTTTCTTCATCCCAGAAATATGTTCCGGATAACTCCCCCGTAACCGTTGAATCCAGCCACGGGGTAATCGAGGGAAAATCTTTTTGAAGAGAAATATATTGTTTAGGGACAAAATCTTCCGTTAAAAGGGAAATTTTCAGCCATTTCCCGGGGAGATCCAGGGCAACGGATATATCGACAGGGGCTTTGTCCTTGATTTTCTGCACATCGATTCGCCGATTTTCATAGAGAACGAGAAAATTTTGTTCTTCCATGGAAAAGAAATTGGTCGCAAACTCATCAAACCGGACCTGCAGATTTGCTTTCGTAAAACCGTTATTCACCTCTCCCGACATCCGCAGGGCACAGTTGAATCGGTCGATTCCCTGCAGCCGGGATGCGAAGCCGGAAGGTTTTTCGTTCTTTTCGTTAAGCGTCCCTTCAATTTTCCCGCGGATTGAAATATTCAGCTTTTCTTCCGCCGCAGGCTCGACAGAGAAAAAAAGACGGTCGATGCGGAGAGAGCCCGTATCATGGATGTAATCGATCGCTAAATTTCTGCCGGAGAAATCGACCGCCAGGGCCTCCGTCATCGGAGAACCTCGTATTAGCTCCGTTACAACTTCGATAAGATCTTTATCGTTTTCCGAATCAATACGAAACCTCGAGTTTTCGATTCGGACCTCGTAAAACGCCGAAACAGGGTCATCGCTGAACAGTTTAAAAATCTTATAAAAAATTCGAAGCTGATTAATCTCCGCAAGGGGCTTGTTGCCGTTCCGATCTTCATATATGACGAGATCTTGAATTCTAATGCTTCTAATCAGGGAAGGAGAAATTTTTCCGTAAGAAATTTTTCTCCCGAGTTTTTTTTCAAGAAAATCGATCGCTTCGGACTTTGCCTTTGATAGTTTTTCCTGTATGGCCGATTGGAGGGGAACAAAAACAAAATAGCTCGCCCCCGCTAAACAGAGAAAAATAAAGAGTTGAATAAAGAATTTTTTTCTCAAATTAATGCCCAAAACGATCCTCTTATAAAATATATACCCATGACACGGTTGGTACAGTATAATATACTGCTTTTAGTTATAAAATAGGGGGCGGGTTTGGATAGTGTAAAGCGGCGGATTGTAAAAAAATTTGTTGTTTTCGAAGGCCTTGACGGCGCCGGTACAACCACGCAGATAGAAGGAATCCATCGAAGATTCTCAAGGCAAAGAATTTCCTCATTTCTCACCTGCGAACCGACAAATTCCCCTATCGGCAGGATTATCCGCAATGTACTCGAGAAAAATATTGTGGTACGATCGGAGACCCTTGCGCTTTTATTTGCCGCCGACCGAAACGAGCATTTATGGGGCCAAAACGGAATGATGGAACATTTAGCCAAAGAGAACATTGTTTTGTGCGATCGGTATATTTTTTCTTCCCTTGCTTATCAGACCCTCGAATCTTCCTACGCTTTCGTTTGGGAACTGAATTCTCGGTTCCCTTTGCCGGAATATCTTTTTTTTGTCGATGTTCCGCCCGAAGAGTGCCAAAACAGAATGGAACTGCGGAATACAAAGGAAATATTCGACGAAATACAGTTTCAGCATAAAATTCGGCAAGCCTATTTGGACGCCTTTCGGGCCTTAGAACAGACCGGGATGAAAACCTATATCATCGACGGTACCGGTTCCGTCGACGACGTAGAGGAAAAAATCTGGAATATTTTGGAAAAGGGGACGATATTAAAAACGTGAAAGCTTTAGGTTTTTTCGTTTTTCTTTTTTGTCTCGTATTTTATTGTTCACCCGGCGCGTACTCCTACAACATCCTCTATGCCGAGCAGTATTATCGTCTGTACCATGACCAGCTCCATCGATATCCGGAAGACACATTAGAAAATATTTACTACCTGGAAAGGGCCCTTCATTCCGATTTCTGTAACCCTTTAAACGCTCTTGCCGTTATAGAAAACAAACAGGAATGGAGGCGGTATCGGCATTTATTTACGGTCCATGTAAATGTAAAACTTGTCGAACTGTATCTTACCCTCGGAAGCAAATACGACAAAATGAATGCTTATTTCTACAATTATCCGTGGAAAGCGGAAAACCTTAAAAGCCTTGACAAAGCCGAAAGAATTTACAAAATGGCGCTCTACTATTGGGAAGAAGCGGTTAAATGGTCGAAGCGCATCCCTCCGTCTTACATCAATTTAGAGGAAATACAGAACTGGGAAGATGAAAACTACCGCATCCAAACCGGCGACCTCGAATATCGTGACATTATCGATGCTCATTTGGAGCGGCTTCGAGGGGTGAGAAGAACTTTTGAAGAAATGGACGAATCCACCTATTAAAGAATGAGCATTCCATCGCCATAGGAAAAAAAACGATACTTTTTTCGTACTCCTTCCTCATATGCTTTTTTAATCGCCTCTTCTCCCGCGAAAGCCGAAACCATGACGATTAAGCTCGACTGAGGGGTATGGAAATTAGTGATCATCGAATCGACCGCTTGGAACCTGTATCCGGGATAGATAAATAGGTCCGTGTTGCGGGTCCCCGGGATGATTTTTCCTTTGGTCCAGGCAGATTCCAAGGCCCGCACCGTGGTAGTGCCGACCGCGACGATTTGCTTCCCTTCTTTCTTTGCCGTGTTAATTGCGTCCGCTGTCGGTAAGTCGATGGTAAAAGTTTCGGAATGCATCTTATGGTCTTCCACATCCTCGGTCCGTATGGGCAAAAAGGTCCCGGTGCCGACATGAAGGGTTATTTGTCGGATTTCTATTCCCCTCTCCCGCAGGGAAGAAAGGATTTCTTCGGTAAAGTGCAGTCCTGCAGTCGGAGCAGCTGAAGAACCATACTCCCTGGCATAGACAGTTTGATAATTCTCCGTGTCTTTGGAAACGGTATCCCGTTTTATGTACGGAGGAAGGGGAACCTTCCCCACTCGCTCTAAATACGCGTCATCAATCGGAGGGGAAAAACAGACAAGTTTCAAATGTCCGGTGTTTCCGGCAATGGTACCGCAGACCCGTTCAGGAAACTGAAAAGTTTTCCCTATGGTTTGTTTTTTTGATTTCGAAACAACCGCTTTCCAGGTCGCGCCTTCGATATGTTCAGTGAGCAGGAATTCAACCTTTCCTCCGGTTTCGGACCGGCCGTACAATCTTGCTTTCCGGACTTTCGAATCGTTTACAACCAGTAAGGAACCCGGCCTGATGAAGCGGTATAGATCGGCGAACCGGCTGTGTTCGATTTGCCCGGTGGCCGTATCCAGCACCATCATGCGGGATTTCCCCCGCGGCGCCGGATGCTGAGCGATGAGTTCGGGCGGGATATTAAAATAGAAATTGCTGGTCTTCATGTTTCGCAGGATCGAATTCGATGTTCATGTGCTCATAAGCCAGGGGAGTGACGACACGGCCGCGGGGTGTCCGTTTGAGAAAACCGCGCTGGATAAGATAGGGCTCATAGAAATCCTCAAGGGACTCGATAGCTTCGCCCACGGATATCGCCAAGGTTTCGGCTCCGACCGGTCCGCCGTTGTATTTTTCGATAATTACCCGGAGAATTTCGCGGTCGTGATTTTCTAAGCCGAAGATATCGATCCCAAGCCGGTTAAGCCCTTCTTCCACGATAGTCCGACGGATAATTCCGTCTCCGAGAATCTGTGCATAGTCCCGCATTCTCCGCAAAATCCTATTTGCGACCCTCGGGGTCCCGCGTGAGCAGGAGGCAAGCTGTTCGACCGCACCTTCGTCTACCTCGATGTCGAGGATTTTTGCGGAGCGCCGGACGATAAGTTTTACTTCTTCGACGGAATAGAAATTGAGACGGATCGGTATGCCGAATCTGCTGATCAAAGGACTCGCAACCTGGCCAGCCTTGGTAGTCGCGCCGACAAGGGTAAACTTCGGCAGGGGGATGCGGATGCTTCTCGCAGACGGTCCCTGGCCGATAATCCAATCCAATTCATAATCCTCCATGGCGATGTAGAGCATTTCTTCAATTGCAGGTTTCAACCGGTGAACTTCATCGATAAAAAAAACGGTTTTTTCGCTGATTGTGGTGAGCAGCCCCGCAAGGTCCTTCGGTTTTTCAAGAGCGGGAGCGGAGGTGATTTTCATGTCTACTCCCATTTCATGGGCGATAATTCCGGCTAAAGTTGTTTTTCCCAGTCCCGGCGGTCCGCTTAAAAAGACATGGTCCAGTGCTTCATCGCGCAGGCAGGCCGCCTGAATAAAAACCGAAAGGTTTTCCTTCATTTCATCCTGTCCGAGAAAATCGGTAATTTTTTTCGGACGCAGCTTGACTTCAGCGGTGTCCGTCTCTTCGTTATAATCGCCGGATAATAAATTCATCCTGTCTCCGCGTCTATTGTGACAATTCTACAATCGCTTGTTTAAACAGGTCTTGTTCGAGACTCGGCTTGTCCTCTCCCTGAAACATTTCCTTCCGGGAAAGCCGGTAAACCGTGTCTTTCGATTTTTTCCGTTCAAAGCCCATATCCACTAATGCCTGGATTATATCATCAAAATCTCCTGCTTCCTCCTCGTTTTTGGTAATTTTTCCCCGCAGTGCGAGGATAATTTTCTGTGCGGTTTTCTTCCCTAAACCGGGTACTCTCGATAACGCATCGACATCGCCTGCATCGAGGTTTTGCAGAAAGGTGTCCTCGTTCATACCGGAAAGGATACGAAGGGCTTGCCTCGGGCCGATACCCGGAATTCGAATGAGATCTAAAAAAATGGTCCGCTCGAGCTCAGATGCAAAACCGTATAAAGCGAACTGGTCTTCCCGGTGATAGAGATAGGCGAAGATGGTAATTTTATCCTCCATTGCCGAGACTTTAGATGCGGTGGTCGCGGAAACTAAAACATCCCACTCGATGTCGCCGTTTTTAAGGTAGAGATGGGTACCATTGATTCCCGCTAATGATCCTGAAAGCTTGTTGATCATCTGTTTTCTCCTTCAACAACCTTGAGCACCGCGGATTGATGATAATGGCAAATTGCGGCGGCAAGCGCGTCCGCGGCATGGTCGGGTCCCGGTATTTCCGCAAGTCCGAGAAGCATTCTGGTCAATTCCTGCACCTGTTGTTTTTCCGCCCTGCCCCTTCCAACGATTGCTTGTTTTATGACGAGAGGAGTGTATTCTTTCGCGGTAATTCCTTCCAGTGCGAATGCCAGTAAAACAACTCCCCTTGCCTGAGCTACCGGAAGAGCGCTGGAAATGTTTTTGGCAAAATAGAGGCTCTCGATTCCCGCTTCGTCGGGCGTAAATTTCTTGATTAAGCTTTTAAGTTCCTGGTAAATCTTTTTCAGCCGTTCACCGGCGCCCGTGTCGGCTTTGGTAGTAATTACGCCGTGTTCAAGATGTTCGTATCGGTTTCCCGAGACCTGAATAATACCATATCCGGTACTGGAGAGTCCGGGATCAATTCCGATAATCCGAATCATTCATCCTCAAAATCAAAATCATCCGGTATGTCGAGATTGGTCGAAACCGACTGTACATCTTCATGATCATCGAGGGTTTCGATAAGCCGTAACGCCTTCCGTGTCGTATCTTCATCTAAGGAAACCGTCGCTTCCGGCACCATGGTCACTTCCGCCATCTCTTCCTCGAATCCGGCGTTTTTGCACGCTTCAAGAACGTTCATAAAGTCCTCGGGGGCGGTTATCACTTCGATTGTGGTACCGTCATTCGTAACGTCCTCGGCGCCTGATTCCAGAGCTGCAGAAAGAATATCGTCTTCCGAATATTTCTGCGCGTCAAACGCAATAAGTCCCTTCCGGTTAAAGAGATAGGAAACGCAGCCGGTTTCGCCGAGGTTTCCGTTTGCCTTTGTAATAAGGTTACGCAGATCGGCGGCTGTGCGGTTCTTATTGTCCGTCAGCACCTGAATGAGGAGAGCAACCCCTCCCGGCCCGTAGGCTTCATATACAATTTCGTGATAGGCAACGCCTTCGAGCTCGCCTGTGCCTTTTTTAATTGCCCGGTCGATGTTTTCTTTCGGCATGTTTGCATCTTTTGCCTTGAGAACGGCCGTCCGAAGGGTCGGGTTTGCGTCCGGATCGCCCCCTCCTTCACGCGCGGCTACGGTTATTTCTTTAATGATTTTTGTAAAAAGCTTGCCCCTCTTTGCGTCTGCCGCTCCTTTTTTGTGTTTAATGGATGCCCATTTACTATGTCCTGACAACTCGTTTTCCTCCAGTTTATTAGAAGTAAAGTATCATATGGAAAAATGGGGTGTCAACTGTTCATATTTCTCCAACCCTAAAACGAGACGTACGAGAATTGTATCGAGAATCTCGATTCCCCCTTCGGTACAGGAGGCCTTTTCGTCATCTACAGCCAGGAGCCCTTTATACTCATTCTCTTGAGACAGTTCGAGAAGCAGATCAAGGAGCCTGCTTCCGAATCTCTCTTTAAAATCCTGAAGGACAATTCCTCTCTTAAGCCGGAGCCCCATCAGAAGGTACTCGAGAAGATATTCATTTGCATCGAGAAGAGACACAGATGCCGACCAGGGACCATTTGCCGCCGATCTGCCCGCGCAGAATTGCTGAATTTCTTTGGCTGTTTCAATACGTACAGGCAGATTATCCGAGAAAATGGTCGAACAGGCCCCAGGACCGCAGCCGAGGTATGAGAGCAAACGCCAATACCGCAGGTTATGACGGCATTGGTTATCCGGGAGTGCAAAATTTGACACTTCGTACCGCTCATACCCGGCATTTAGAAGAATGTTGATTCCCGCTCTCCACTCTTCTAAAAGTTCGTTTTCCTCTTTCGGTATAATTACGCCGTTAGCAATATTATCTCGAAGCGCCGTTCCGTCATGGACGGTAAGGGTATAGAGAGAGATGTGCCCGGGATTGTATCCAAGTAGAGTGCGGATTGTTTTTTCCAGGTTGTCAATCGATTCGCCCGGGATTCCGCATAAAAGATCGACGTTGAGATCTCCCTTCCAGTGAGAATGCAGCATGGAGAGGGCACGCAGGTTGTCCTCTCCTGTCCCCGGACGGCCGAGAAGCTCCAAAGACGCCCCCTGAATAGACTGGACGCCCACACTTATTCTCGAGACGCCGGCCTCCCGATATGCATCGAGGTGCATGGTAGTCAGACTTTCCGGATTTGTTTCAATGGTTACCTCCTCCGGTTTATTCGGAAAAAGGGCATAGAGCTTTTGGATGAACCGGTACATTTGCTCCGGCTGAATCACGCTTGGTGTACCGCCGCCGAAATAGAGGGTTTCAATTTTTTCAGCTCGGATATATTCCAGATAAAAACCGCACTGGTTTACAATTTCCTGTAAAACAATTTCCGCCGTTTCCCTGTCGAAAGGAACGCTGAAGAAATCGCAGTAGTCGCATTTTGCCGCGCAAAAGGGGATATGAATATAAAGTGATATGTTACGGTTTTCCGAACCTTTTAAAAGGCCAGTATCGAAATATGACTTTTCCATATATGTAGTCCGCCTTCACCGGGCCGAAGTTTAAGGAATCAATGGAATTTGTCCTGTTATCTCCCAGAATAAAATATTCCTCTTCCTCGAGCCGGTAGCTCCTTTGTAATAACGAGGAGGTATACAATTCATTCGATTCGGTTACTTTATAAAACAGATCAATCACTTCCATCTCATGAAGAAAGAATTCACTCTCCGCAGATTTAACATGCACTCCGTTTTCACGCAATTCCACGGTATCGCCGGGGACCCCGATGATTCGTTTTATCAAATATCGCGGTCTATGTTCACGGAGCTGTTTTGAAACGGAATATACCCTGCCCAGGGTAAAAAAACGGACAATGGGATCGACTGCTTTGTACAAAACCTTCGAAGGTCGGCTCGCAGACGGAATAAAGACCACGATGTCTCCGCGTTCAGGCGGGCTGATAGTGAATATGCGCTCTATTGAAAAAGGATAATAGGGACCGTATAAAAAAGGAGTGGCAAATATCCGTTCCTGTTTGCGAAGCGTCGGCTCCATAGAACTGTTTTCAATAATAAAGCTGCTTATAAAAAAATTGTGAATAATGAGATAGAGAGCAAAAACGATGAGCAGAAACTTGAGAAGAAAAAATATCCGTTTTCTAAAACGGTGCTGTAATTCGTAGGGTTTATATTTACTTGACTCCCGTATAAAAGTCGACATCTGTTAATTTATTTTTCCTATTCGGTGAATGGGAAGATAGATAAACATGGCTTTCCCGAGAACGTTTTTTGTATTTACCGAACCGAAATAGCGAGCGTCTCTTGAATTGTCCCTGTTGTCGCCCAGGGGGAAAATCCAGCCCGGAGGAATATACCACCCGCATTCTCTTCTCCTCCACTCACTGCCGTATTTTCTTTCGTGCGGATAGATGGAGTAGAGGGCTCGATACCGGTATTTGTTCCATTCCAGGGTATCCGCGGAATTATAAGAAGATTCATCCCCGGGCTTCTGCATATCTTCGGTCAACGGCAGTTGGGCCGATCGATAGGCTTCCGCCTTGCCGGAACGGGCGATCTGAGCGTACTGATCGGCCTGTATGAGCCTTCGAATCTCATAATCAGGGACGCCGAGTCTATCAAGGTTCCTTTCGCTTTCCCACGACGTACTGTCAGGCAGTTTGAATTCGACCTCCCCCATATTAAAACGCAAGCGGTCTCCCCCGACTCCAACGGCCCTTTTGATGAGAAAATGAGGCCGCGGGTTCCCGTCTTTGTCTTTATCAATGTCTACCATGGACAATGTGATCATATAAATTACCCGCTGAAGGATGTCAAAAACCGTCCCTCTGGAAATGTAGGTCGGGTTTTCGAATATGATAACCTCACCACGTTTCGGTTTCTCCATTCCCGGCAATTTTCCTATTCCCGGAGCTGCTTCAGGACCGTATATATATTTGTTCACGAAAATTCTGTCTTTAATAAGGAGAGTATTTTTCATTGATCCGGATGGAATTTGATAGGCCTGGAAAAAATATTGATTAATAAAAAGCACGACGAGAGCGGCCCATAAAAACGCTTCAATCCAGTCTAAAAGCCAATGTTTTTTACTCTGTTTCTGCTTCTTGATAAACTTTCTGCGTTTCCGCCACAAGAGAAATGTTTTTGTTGCAGATTCGACATTTTCAACCCATTTAGCCATTCGCTGCCTCATTTGGTAATGAAGCTACCACGAAAAGGCCACATTGACAAGTAAACCCAATATCTATACTCTGCTTTTATGCGAAAAAAAGCAAAGAAAGAGATAAAATCGATCGACGACATTGAAGTAAAACTACGCCCCCTGGGGAAGGTTCGCCCCGGAATTTATCTCACCGTTCTTTACGCATGCATCATTGCTCTTCTTGTTTTCTTTTTTCTCTTTTTGCCGGGCCTCCGTAAACATGGTGCTGAGGTCGCCTTTGTTTCCGTGCCGAATGAAAGTTCGGTCTATGTAGACGGCGAGTTGGCGGGAATTACGCCTTTTACTGCATTTATTTCGAGCGGAAAACGAAAAATCGAGTTTAAGAAACTGAATTTCGAGACAGTGGAAAAAGTATATACCGTACCGGGCAGACTTTTCGGCAGTTTGATTTTTCCTAAGAAGGAAGCGGTTTCCGCCCGGTTACGCATCGAATCGGGCGAAAAACTTCTGCAGTCGGCTTTTATAGAATATGCGAACTGGTCGGGAGTTGATAACTTTCATTCCCGATATCAGCCGTCGCCGGTCCTTTCGGAAACGGTACGCGCGGTACATATGGCGGAAGGCGATATCGACAAAGAAAAGCTTGTCTCATTTCTTACCGGCTGCATGGAATACTCCGGCAGCGAGCCCCTGCTGAAAGATTTAGTGCGTGCATACCTTCTCACAATAACAGAAGGACGGCCCCTTACCTCACAAACAATGACATCCGCCCTCCGGGAAATCTCATCCATTTTTGATAACTTTCCAAACCTTCCTTTCTGGATGGCCGTACAGCTTTCCCAAGAAAGGGTTGAGGGTTTGACCCGGAACCAGTGGTACATCGGAAGACTTAGGGCCTATGAACAGGTTTTGCAAGATGTAGAAGAAGGGATGGTTTCCGGTACTATCGGTGCAAATCAGTTCTTTCTCGAAGGAATACGCTTTGTTCAGATCCCCGGCGGCACCTATCCTCTAGGCGATGTGAGGAAAAACT
>CAYWIK010000011.1:0-40785 GCA_964458315.1 uncultured Spirochaetales bacterium
TCTGGTGCTTCATATAGTTGACCATTTCATTTGCCATATCGGTGTCCCTGATCCGCGATTCGGCGGCCTGCAGGTTTTCAGCTCCGATGTCTATGCCGCGCACCGCGTGTTCGAGCCGGTTCTGGTAGGCGCCTAAATCCGCGCGCTGTTTGCTGACCTGCTTTAATGCGGCATCCACGACCCCGATGTTTCTGTTTGCCACTTCAGGGCTCGAAACGGTGATAATGTTGTTTTCGTCGGCCCGCAGGTCCAATGCCATTGCGGTCATGGTCCCGATGAATACCCGTTCGCGCTGGTCCATATTGGCGCCGATGTGGAGCCACATAGAAGCAGTCACGGTGTTGTTGCCCAGGTCCGTTGCAAAACGCCCGGTAAGCATATTCATTCCGTTGAACTGTGCGTGAGAGGCAATTCTGTCGACCTCATCTACCAATTGTGAAACTTCCACCTGGATTTGCATCCGGTCTTCGGAAGTATAAATGCCGTTGGAAGACTGGACTGCCAATTCCCTGATCCGGTGAAGAATATCCTGGGTCTCCTGCAGATATCCTTCTGTGGTCTGGATAAAAGAAATACCGTTTTCCGCGTTTCTCGAAGCCTGATTGAGGCCCCTGATTTGTGACCTCATTTTCTCGGATACTGCCAGTCCGGACGCGTCGTCGCCGGCTTTGTTGATCCGCATACCCGAAGAGAGCTTCTCGATGTTTTTGTTAAGGGACAGATTGGTCTGTTTAAGTTGCCTGTGCGCAAACATTGCGCTGATGTTGTGATTAATAATCATTTTTTTCCTCCATGAAAATAGTTTTTCGGGCGTCCTTGCCCGATTTTCCTAAAATGTTTGTACCTTCGTACCTTCTTAATAACCTCCTTTCATCAATTTTTTCTAAACCCTCTTCTGAAAAAACCGATATTCAGAATAAGGGAGAATAGGCCCAAAGGGCCCCGGGAAGCTCAAACAAAGTTTCCCTTATTGCGTTTTTCGGCGCCTCCCCTGTAAATCTTTAAGAAAATATTTTTTTTTTACAGCTTTTAGGACCGTGGGATGCATGAGGCAGAGCTATTCGGTCAGGTAAGAAAGATACTGTTTGGCTATCGGATCATCAGGATCGATTTCTAAAACCGTCCTGAAAAAGCCGATCGCGTCTTCGCGGTTGTTTTCCTTAAGGGCTAAAATGCCTAAGTTAGAGATAATTTTTACATTTTC
Organism: uncultured Spirochaetales bacterium; assembly: GCA_964458315.1. Taxonomy (GTDB): domain Bacteria; phylum Spirochaetota; class Spirochaetia; order SPDA01; family CAZSGZ01; genus CAYWIK01. The sequence goes on from CAYWIK010000011.1 coordinate 1,205, forward strand.
CGGTTCGATACGCAACGCCTTGCGCAGCTGTTTTTTGCTTTCCCGAAACTCGCCGAGTTCCATGAGGCAGATAGCGAGCTCGTTGAGAAGGTCCGGATGCGGGGTCTCGAGCTCCATCGCTTTCAGAAACGCCTGTTTTCCTTCCCGGTAGTTTCCTATACGCCTAAATGCCCATCCAAGGAGGAACCAGGCGTTCTGTACGTCCGGAGAAGACTGGATAAATTCTTGAATTTTCGAAATTCCTTCCTGCTCGTTGCCCAGTTTTATATAGTCGTATGCTTCTTTGAACAGAGTGTCGAGTTTTGTCCGCTCTTCGAGCTGATCGAGCACTTTTTCAATTTCTTTTGATTTATTACTGTTTTTACTCAAGCGTAAAAACTGTTTTAATTGGAAACGGGCCTTTTCATGCCCTTCTACTTTTAGGAAAAAGTAGCCGGCGTTGAGACGGGCCTCAGGAAGATCCGGATGTTGTTCAAAAATATAATTGTATGTATCAAGGGTCTTCTTTCGGTACTCCTCCGCGTATTCCTCCTTGTCCGCCTTGGCAAATGCTTCCGCCCGCTGTTCGTAGATCAAAGCGAGATTGGTCCAGGCAGACGGGTCTTCGGGCACCAGACGGGTCAACGCGAGAAATATTTCTTCAGCTAAAGTAAACTCTTTTTGCTGCGCCTTAATGATGCCGCTGTACGAGAGTTCCTGCACGATCTCCGGTTTAACCGCTAATACAAAAGATTTGTAATAATCCGTATGCTCATGCTGCGGTTCAAATGCGAGGATTTTGAGCATCGCCGCAATGATCATTTCCCAGGACAGATTACTGAGATAAATCTCTTCCGATCCCTCCGGCAGTTCAACCGGGAGAAGGATTGACGGATCGATGACAAAATCTCCTATTTGGGTTTCCATCTCTTCGGGGATCGATATATATACAATGTTTTCGTTACTCACTGGTCTTCCTCAGGTGCGTAAGGTAGTGGTTGATGATCAATTTATATTCCATAGGAATTGAACTTTCATCAAATTGTATGCCTACCGCGGCTAAATCTTTTCTTCCCTCAACCGGTTCGACCCGAAGCACGTTGCCTTTTAACAAGAGCAATTTTTTCTGCTCTTCCAGCTGAAGCTTGAGTACGACTTGCTTTTGATCGAGGAATTTCGCTATTCCGATGATAATCACCTTGGCCCCGGAGAAGGAGACATCACGTAAAATTCCCTTTCTCGGAACATTTTCGATAAGAACCTGCACGTCCTTTGATATGAACCCCAGCTTTCGCAGGCTGTCTACCGTAATGAGAATCCGTTCTTCCTTCCGTTTTTTCGAATTGATATTGGCCTCGAGGAGGACCCCGAGAATTTCGATAAGATCGTCCGGCGGCCGCTGCGTATAGGTAAGATTTATAAAGTGCAGGTTCGGATTGTCCTTATTGTACGGATTGTATCCCGTTACTTTTGCCGTTACAAAGAAGGCGATCGGGTCCGTTTTGTCCGCAAGGGAGAAGCTGAAGCGGAGAGATACGAGGTTGTTTGCCTTTCGGATCTGTTCAAACTGCGGTTCATCAAGGTTTGCGATGACCTTTGCCCCGGTCATAGAGGAGGAATAAATGATACAGGGCCATTGATTGTTAATGCATTTGAGAAATATCTGTTTTGTATTGAGACCGGTGGCTTCGATGACCTGCTTGGTAAAGGTTACATCGATATTTTTATATATATTATAAAAATTAGAGATTTGTTGACTTGTTATAAGGGCCATAGCTTTTGTCTTCATACTATGATAGATTCAAATACGAGTCAATATAACCGATATAGAGGGAGGCCCGCTTTGATTAAAATTGCAGGCATGGGAAATCCATTGCTCGACATCATTATGCATTGTGACTTTGAAACCTTTCGCACCTTTGACGTAGAACCGGACTCGATGAACTTGATAGACAGCGAGTATGCTAAACGGCTCTTTCTTTTGCCGTTGGAAAAATACCGGACTCCCGGCGGCAGCTGCCCGAATACGCTGCGCGGCGTTGCGTGGCTGTGCGGACATACCGATGAGGAGTACAGGGTAGTCTGTATGGGCGCAATCGGTAAAGACGAGCCGGGAGACCATTTCGAAAATATTCTCGAAGAACACGGCGTAATGTCCGCCCTTGCGCGAAAAGACGTACCTACGGGGACATCCACGATTCTCGTGACCCCGGACCATAAAAGGACCATGTTTACCTACCTCGGCGCGTGCAGGGAGCATTCGCGTGCCGATATCGGCAGCGAAAACATCGACCAAGCCTCCTGCATTCACACAACCGGGTATATGTGGGACACCGGCAACCAGCGGATGGGGGCGGAGTATCTTATCGACCGCGCCATCGAGAAGGGAAAGACCGTTTCTTTTGATTTAGCGGACCCATTTGTTGTCCACCGCTTCGGCGGAATACTCAATGACTATCTGCCCGGAAAGATCGATATCCTTTTTGCCAACCGGGACGAGCTCTCCGCAATGACGGGGAAGGGCAGTGACGACGCGATTCTCGAAGCCGCACAAAAATACGCTCCTGTCGTGATTATGAAGACCGGGGCCGAGGGATGTAAAGTACTCGACCGCGGAAAAGTAACCGCCGTTTCAGGAGAGACTGTTTCAGCCGTGGATACAACGGGAGCAGGAGATTCATTCGCTTCCGGTTTTCTCTTTGGGATGCTCAAAGGTTATTCGATGGAAGTTTGCGCAAAAATCGCCAACCGTATTGCCTCTCGGGTGGTCACCATCGAGGGTTGCGATTTTGCTCATCTCGATTTTAAGGATGTGAAGCCGGTGCTGCCGGAGTGATCCTCCTAAAACTCGCCTAGACAGCGGTCGAGCCGTTCAATCATACCTTTTGTCAACCGGTCCGCCTCTTCCGACGCTCCGCCTCCGCCGGCAGTGTGCCGGTTCCGGGTGCGGCTTTTGAAGAGCTCATCCGCTATCACCATTCCGGCGAGAATCGATGTCCGCAGAGGGTCGTTTGTAGAAACCGACCCTTCGATTTCCGTTACCTTTTTTCTGAAATATGAGACGAGTTCCTCCATATAGGCGGGATTTTCATCAGCCTTGATGGAGAATGATGTGCCCAGCATCGTTATATGAACAATATCGTTTTCCACGATGTTAAAAGATATCGAGCTCTTTTTCGTCGGAATTTATAGAATCGTCTTCCGGCGCCTCAATTTCTTCACTTGCGTCGGGGCCGGCGGGGTTTTCACCGGTGCTTTCCGTGTCTGCTCCGCCCGGTTCGCCGTCCATCGTGATACCGCGGTCGGCGTTAATACCGCCGCCGGCCGTGCTGCTCTCGGTTTCTTCGCCTGCTTCGAGGGTCTCAAGCTGGGAAATTGCGTTCAAAATACCCTGCTCGATTTCACCCTGGTCTTTTTTAAAATCATCGATAAGCTTTTCCAGCTCTTCGATCCGTTTCTGATAATCCGCAAGTTTTTGCTTGAGAGTTTGGTTTTCGCTTTTGAGATCACCGAGGGCTTGAACCGCTTTTTTTACCCTTTCATCTAAAGTTCGGATCTGCTCGAGGCTGATCATCTTTTAACTCCCGAGGGCCTTTTTCGCCTTTTCCACTACAGCGTCGAAAGCCTGGGGGTCTTCAATAGCAATGTTGGACAAAGCTTTTCTATTGATTTCAATCCCTGCTTTGTCGAGGCCGTGGATAAAGCGGGAATAGGTTATGTCTCGGTTCCGGCACGCGGCGGATATTCTCGCGATCCAAAGCGACCTGAAGTCCCGCTTTTTTTGCCGCCGGTCCCGGTAGGCATAGGAGAGTGATTTAGCGACTGCGTCTTTCGCGGTCCTGTACGCTTTGCTCCTTCGGCCCCAGTATCCCTTCGCCTGTTTGAGTATTTTCTTTCTTCTATCGTTTCTTCGTGTGCCGTCGACAACTCGTGCCATCGTCTACTCCTTCCTATTTGTGGGGAATCAAATGCTTGATCCGCTTCGCTTCCGTAGGGCTCAGGATTGCCTGTTTTCGGAGACTCCGCTTCCGCTTCGGGCTTTTCTTTGTCAGAATGTGCCTCGACCCCTGTTTCTTGTATTTGATTTTACCCGACCCGGTAACTGAAAACCGTTTGGCCGCGCTTTTCTTTGTTTTCATTTTAGGCATATATATTTCCTTTCTTCAATGTATGGGTTGCTGAGGTTTATCGAGACGGAACAGTCTATTTAGTTGATTTCGGAGCTAATATCATCGACATAAACCTTCCTTCCATGGCAGGTTTCTTGTCAATGGAAAAAGGTATTTCGATCCTCTCGACGATGTCATTGAGTACATCCTTGCCGAGTTCCGTATGGGCAAGTTCCCTTCCCCGAAAACGGACGGTTACCTTTACCTTATTCCCTTCTTCTAAGAACTCCTTGATATGCTTGGTCTTGAAATTCAAATCGTGTTCTTCAATCTTAGGCTGCATACGAATCTCTTTCATCTTGATTTGTTTTTGTTTTTTCTTCGCTTCTTTCAGCCGTTTTTCTTGGTCGAACTTGTACTTTCCAAAATCAAGGATTTTACAGACCGGCGGTTTCGCCTGCGGCGCCACTTCAATTAGATCGAGCCCCGCGTCTTTTGCCATCTGCAGCGCCTCGGGGGTAGGAACGATTCCTGCCTGCTTCCCGTTTTCGTCGATTAGTCGTACTTCACGAACTTGTATCTCTTCGTTAACCCGAAAATCCTTCGATGCCAATAGACCCCCTTTTAAGTAAGGTTTCCACTTACCTCAGTGCAAATATGATAGGGTGCAATATATCACTTGATGGTAAAAGAGTCAATTGCACCCGGATGTTGAATAAATTATATCCTAATGATACGGTTCTGTGCTATGTCACTCTATCTGATTTTTGCCGTACCGGGTTTTGCGGTCCTTATTACCGCCGTTTATTTTCTCGATGATATCCGTGAGCGAAAGAGCCTTCTCTGTCTGCTCTATGGATTTTTAATAAGTATTCCTGCCATTCTTCTGAATGAAATCGTAGCGAAACCGGTCCCGAGGACCTTTCTATACGGTGACCTGGCGGGATACGCTCTGCTGTATCGTTATCTCCAGTATTTTTTTCTCGGATTGTTAGGATACCACCTTGCATTCGGTTTCCGTTCGGTCACAAAACGGCGTACAGAAGAGCTTGCGTCTCCGGAATTCCGCTCATTTTTGTTTTTCTCCGGATTCTACCTGGTGCGTGGGGTTTTAGACGCAATACTCTATTTTAGGGCATATAACCCGGCCATACTGTTTTTCTCACCTACCGTACGGCTTCTTCTCATTATTTCCGCGACAACGGCCCTCGGCTGGATATACCGGGAGATCGATTTACGAGCAGCCCTCGGATATTTTGGATGCATAGCGGCCGGTGTGGCTGTTTGTCTCGTCTATCCTTTTTTTATTCAAAAACAATACGTCGGCGGTACGCTCATAACCGCGCTGCTCCTGTCCGGTTCCGCTGTTTTGTTTCACTTTTATGTGCACAAAACCCGCGAGGCCGGAAGGCGGAAGAAGATCCCAATCAATGAAGTCCGTTAAAGCGGGTCCCGGTTTAACGGCTTTTAGGCATTACCCGCGGAACCGAGGACGTTCCGGTTCTTTTCTTTGTACATTTCCATCAGCGCTTCCCGGGCAGGGCCTAAGTATTTTCTCGGGTCAAAGACCGCCGGATTTTCCGCCATAAATTTCCGTATTGCCGCGGTCATCGCGAGGCGGCCGTCGCTGTCTATGTTGATTTTACACACCGCGGACTTTGCCGCTTTCCGGAGCTGCTCTTCCGGAATACCGACGGAATCTTTAAGATCTCCGCCGTAGCTGTTAATCATTTCTATATACCTGACCGGCACGGAGGATGAGCCGTGCAAAACGATGGGAAAGCCGGGCAGATTTTTTTCTACTTCTTCGAGAATATCAAAGCGAAGGGGAGGAGGAATGAGGATCCCGTTTTCGTCCCTCGTACACTGTTCCGGAGTAAACTTGTTCGCCCCGTGGGAAGTGCCGATCGATATAGCAAGGCTGTCTACCCCCGTTTTTTGGACAAAATCCTCCACCTCTTCAGGCTGTGTATAGGTTGATTTTTCGGCAACCACCTCATCTTCGATGCCTGCGAGAACACCGAGTTCCCCTTCTACGGTTACATAGTCTTTCTGACTGTGGGCAAATTCCACGACTTTCTTCGTGAGTTCGACATTTTCTTCGTATGGATGGGAAGAACCGTCGATCATAACCGAGGAAAAACCGCTTTCGATACAATCTTTACAAAGCTCGAAGCTGTCGCCATGGTCTAAATGCAGGGCTATAGGAATTTCGTAACCAAGTTCTTTTGCAATTTGGACCGCACCCCGGGCCATATGCCGAAGGAGGGTGGAGTTTGCGTAATTCCTTGCCCCTTTCGATACTTGAAGAATTACCGGAGAGCGGGTTTCGACACAGGCTTGAATAATCGCCTGCAGCTGTTCCATATTGTTGAAATTGTATGCGGGAACGGCATAACCGCCGGTCACCGCTTTTTTAAACATTTCTACTGTGTTTGTAAGTCCGAGTTCTTTATATGATATCATCAGTCGCTCCTTTAATATATAACCGGATTTATTTGGATTGTATGGGGCAACGAATTTTAAGTCAAGGCGGGAGCGAAGGGGCCGATTGACCAGCATTGGTGAGCATAGTACATTTCAACGGTGAATCGGAAAAGAATAATCCCTCTTGCAGTCGTTTTCTGCGCTGTTTTCTCGTTTTTTCTTTCTTCCTGCGGAAATACGGATATTCTGGTCCTCTCCGATCATTACTTCTACGAAGCCGGCTATTTCTCAAAGGAAAGGATGCGGGAGATGAAAAGGGAGGCACGGAAAAGGGGAAAGCAGGCGGAACTTATCGTGATTGAATATGACGACGAGGCGGCTCAGCGGGCGGGCCGCGCGGTAGAGGACGCAAAGGCTGAAACGGTGATTACGACACCCCTGCTGGGAAACAGCGTTGAAGCGGCGCTCGAAGAGATTCCTTGGAAAGTACGGCTTGTCCGGCTGGAATACAATGCGGAGCTGCAAAAGGAAGAAAACCCCGCGGCCCGAAAGAGCGTGGAAACAAGCAAGGTTGAGTTCTCCCGGACTAAAGCATTTTCGGCCCTCGGTCATGAATTAGGTACTTTTCTCCGTGATATAAATGATGGAGAGGATGCGCCTGCCGGGGCCGTCGGTATGTGGTACACAGGGACGGAGCAGAGGAAAGAAGAATACGAGGTTTTTATGAATGCTTTTTCCGCCGTTTGCAGCCCCGAACGGCTCGAAATTGAAAGGGTAAACAAAGTACCGGATACGTCGGCGGTCCGGAATTATCTCGAGGACGTACGAAAAAAGGATATACTCTTCGGCATCGCCTTCATTTCGCATCAAAACCCGGAGCTGATCAACAGTTACCGGGGGCTGGGTTTTGGGATCGTTTCGGAATATCTCTTTCCTTTGGACAATCTGCCGGTTTCCGCGCCTGTCCTGTCCGTAGAATACCCGTTTACCGAGGCGCTCGTCGCGGCTATTGAACTTGCGGACGGGGAAAAAGAGCGCATAACCGTTGAAGCGGTTGTGCGGAAAAAAAATGTTCCCGGACAAAATTAATTAAAATATCGTAAAGAAAATGGTTTGACAAAGAATACTGGAAGAAATATAATTCAAAATGTATATTTTCATGATATTTTTGTTTTGCAGAAGGAGCATATAATGAGGAGAGGCAGCCTGCTATTCACATTCCTGGTTGCGCTCGTTTTCCTGATTCTCGCCGGTCCGGTTTTCGGAGACAAAGCTACGGAAAACCTTATGTCGAAGGTAATTGAAAGCTTTGATAATCCTGAAGACCCGGAAGCGGCTGAGTGGGACTCGAGCGAATGGATTGTCCGCGGCAGCAAGTTCCGGACGGTTATCAAAGATGATGAGGGGGATATCGTCGAGGAGTGGCCGAAAAAGACTTACGTCGAAAGTTGGCCGGAGGCTCTTTTCGGCACGAACAAGGAGGGAAGAGACCTCAAAGTTTTCGGCGTTAACGGGCGATTCGACCGGCAAGGATACAATTATATAGAGTTGATTCCTGCCGTGGAAAACGATGAAGGGGAATTAGTACCGAGACAGCCGGACCGAATAGACGAATCGGGTGATATAATCCTCGGGGACGAGATCACCCTCCCCGGAAGAACGAAAATAATCGATCTTTGGGTTTGGGGATCTAATTACGATTATTACCTCGAGGTCCATGTACGGGACTTCAAAGGAATTGTACATGTTCTGCCCCTCGGCAGCCTGAAATATACCGGCTGGAAGAACCTGAAGGTGAATATTCCAAGTTATATTCCCCAGGAAGGGGGATATGTCTCCTCCGGAGGGTATCTCAAGGAACTCAAATTGGTAAAAATGGTTATGTGGACACGGCCGGAAGAAAATGTACGGGATTTTTACGTTTATTTTGATCAAATCAAGACCCTCACGGATATGTTCGTCTCGCGCTTCGACGGCGATGAGCTGGCTGATAAAGAGACCATTAAAGAAATTTGGAACAGCGGGGAGGGTAAGTAATCGAAATGATTAAGAGAAAAGCGTTACTGATAGTTTGTATTTTCATGGCAGCGGCGACCGGCGTTGTGTTTGCCCAGGCTGAAGGCGGTGCAACCGGCGTGAACGCAAACCTCGTGGGGACCGATACCGCTCAGCAGATGCTCAAATTGATATCGGTGTCCAAGTTCGAAGACGCCGGATACTGGGAATCCCATATGTCCCCTGATCAGGGTCTTATCCGGATGCGGCGGTTCAAAGGATATCCTATTGATAAAGAAGTAATCGAAGAAGAGGAACAGCTTGGAATCGTCGAAGTAGTTGAAGGACAGGAAGAAGGAAGCATCGAAAGGGTAATCGGCGACGAGAACGTCCTCGGTTTGAAGGTCCAGTTCTTCAGCAGAGGATACAGGCAGTTTGCTCTCATCCCGGTCAAACCGATCCCAATCGAAGGAATTTGCAAAACTGTCTCGGTTTGGGTGGTGGGGAGAAACTTCAATCACGAATTGACTCTCCTTATTCAGGATGCCTTCGGCAAACGGGCTGAAGTGCCGATGGGAAAACTGAATTTCTCCGGATGGAAAGAGATGACCGTGGCCATACCTCCTTCGGTAAGGCAGAAAGATTATCACTTTTCCAACCTCATGGGTATTAAAATCTTAGGGTTTAGGGTCGATACGGACCCCGCCGAGTCATACGGCTCCTATTATATCTATTTTGACGGGCTTCGGGCGGTTACCGATCTGTTTGCCGAACAGAATCGGGACGTAGACGACTTTGCCGATGCATGGTAAACTGGCCGCATACATTGAGATATACGGGCTGCCTCAATAATTACGGGGCAGCCTTTTTTCATGCATGCTAATGACGGCGAGAGGATACAACGGTGCAGATCGATATTGAAGCAAAAACGGTTATCGGTGAAAAATCATCATTTTTCGGACGATATGCCGTTAAGGGCAATCTACGGATCGACGGAAAGTTCGAAGGCGAGAGCCTTCAGGTGGAGCATATTCAGATCGGACCGACCGCACGGGTAAAGACGGATATAACCGCCGTCAGTATTGTTGTAGAGGGGATTGTAATAGGCAATCTCACGGCCTCGACGAGAATTCTCCTTCTCTCTACCGCGAGGGTCCTCGGCAACATCAAAACGCCTGAGCTCATCATCCAGGACGGTGTAGTCCTCGAAGGGGGCTGCACTATCAGTCATTACGAACTCGAAAACACACGAGAATATCTCGAATCGCTCTACGTACAGGAAGAGGGAGAGCCTCAACACAGCCCGCAGCCTGCAGCGCGGGAAGAAGAAGAGCAAAAAGGTGAATAATTAAAAACTTTACCGGTCCGGCGGGAACAGCCGGTCGAAGTTGCCGCATACCTGTCGCATCAATTCGACTGTTTCAATCCCCCGAATTTCGGCAACGGCACGGTAGGTGTGAACCGCATTGAGGGGATGGTTGCGCCTTCCTCTGTGCGGTTCCGGCGACAGGTATGGTGCATCGGTTTCAAGAAGAATTCTCCCGGCTGATACTTTTTTCGCGGCCTCCCGGATACTTTCGGCGTTTTTATAGGTAACATTTCCCGCAAAAGATATATATAACCCGAGGTCAATGCACGCCTTCGCCGTTTCGTATCCGGAGGAAAAGCAGTGCATGATACCGCCGTACTCCGACGGGGTTGTCCCCAGCACTTCCAGGGTTTCCCGGTCCGCTTTTCTGCTGTGGATGATCACCGGCAGCTTATACCGGTTGGCGAGAAGAATTTGCTGCCGCATCAGCTCCTGCTGCCGGCCGGGCGGTGCGTAGTTCCAGTGCAGGTCGATGCCGAATTCGCCCACTGCTGAAACCGGGCGGTTCCGCAGCGCCGCTTCGAGGCTCGGCAGTAAAGATTCTTCAAAGGCTTCCGCGCTGCCGCCGGGATAGATTCCCGCGCTGTGGAGAATGCGTCGTCCTTTCCCGGCCTTCGCCGGCCCTTGGCCCTCGGCATCGATTTCTTCCGCAATCTCGAGCCGCTCTTCCACATCCTCCGGCGTCGTACCGATGTCGAGGGCCCGATAGAGCCCGCCCGCAAAGGCTTCCGCCAGAAGCACGGGTACATCGAGGCCCTTGTTCCGCATCATCAGGGTGTGAAAATGACTGTCGATGAACTGCATACCGGGTTCCTTCAGGCCTCAGGGTACCCTAGGGGGAAGAAAAGGTAAAGGCGACGCAGAATGTTGATCGCCTGCGGGCTAAGCGGCGGATAAGAAGCTCCTCACCCCGTCTCGTTCATCTTCTTAGAAACCCTCGCCACACTCTTCCGCGGCATGAAGGGGATGAGGAACCGAAGCATGAATGCGTGGCCTTTTCTGGTGATCTCCACCCGTTTTCCCCTCTGCAGGGCCTTGTAGGCGGTTGCTGCAACATCCGCCGCGGTGTCCATCTTGCTTTGGTCGCTGAAGGCCTCCGTATTCTCCAGCCCCGCCCGGTCCTGAAACTCCGTTGCCGTTGCGGAGGGGCAGACGGCGGTTACCGTCACGCCTGTCCCGGCTACCTCCTCGGCAATCGCCTGGCTGAAGGAGATGACAAATGCCTTGGTGGCGTAATAGACCGCCTGGAGCGGTCCGGGCAGAAACGCGGCGGTGGAGGCGATGTTGAGGACCTTTCCCCGTCCCCGTTTCACCATGCCGGGGAGGAACCGCCGGGTGAGTTCGGTCAATGAGGTAATATTGACGTTGATCATTGCCAGGTCCGCTTCCCAGTCCCGTTCAATAAACCTGCCCTGTCCGCCGAAACCCGCATTATTCACTAAAATATCGACCTCGATTCCTTTCTTTTCTATCTGGCTGTAGAGCTCCGTACCGGCGTCCTGGACGGACAAATCTTTTTCCATCACAGAAACCCGGACGCCGTGGACGTCCTCGAGTTCCTGTTTCAGCTCCTCGAGTTTCTCCTTCCGACGGGCTGCAACAATGAGATCGTGACCGTCGGCTGCAAACAGGTTTGCTAGCTCCTTCCCGATTCCGCTGGAAGCTCCGGTAATCAGTACCGTGCTGTTCGTTCCTACTGCTGACATAATTCCTCCTGATACTAAAAGTACTTATTTTATGATAGAATAGCTAATATTTTTTGTATTCCCAGGGCGCTATCCTTGCCCTAGGGGGTTATTTTTTCTATTATAGTGCCAGGTATAAATACGCCAGTGGAGAGAATACGATGATGCAGGATCCTTTTAACGCCCGTGATACCATAAAAACCGCCGCCGGAAAGGTCGGCTTATTCAGACTCGATGTATTAGAAAAGAAGGGCCTTACCGAGATCGCCCGGCTTCCTTTTTCTATCCGGGTCCTTCTCGAGTCGGTGCTCCGGCAGATAAACGGAAAAGAGATAACGGAAGATGATGTCCGGAACCTTGCCGGCTGGCAGCCTAAGGCGGAAGAGCGGCCGGAGGTGCCGTACCTGCCCGCCCGGGTGATTATGCAGGATTTCACCGGTGTGCCCGCGGTGGTCGATCTGGCGGCCATGCGGTCCGCCCTGGAGCGGATGGGCGGGGACCCGAAGAACATAAGCCCCCGGATTCCCGTCGATCTGGTGATCGACCATTCGGTGCAGGTCGATTGTTTCGCCTCTCCGGAGGCCCTCCGGTGCAACGCCGAAATGGAGTTTAAGCGGAACCGGGAGCGGTATGAATTCCTGCGCTGGGGAAGCGAAGCCTTCGACCGCTTCCGGGTGGTGCCTCCCGCAACCGGCATCGTTCATCAAGTTAATCTCGAATACCTCGGCAAAGTGGTCCGGACCCGTGAGATGGACGGCGAAACCGTCGCACTCCCGGACACCCTGGTGGGGACCGATTCCCACACCACCATGATCAACGGCTTAGGTATCTTAGGCTGGGGTGTGGGGGGAATCGAAGCTGAAGCTGCGGTTTTAGGCCAGCCGATGGTGATCCTGACCCCGGACGTAATCGGGTTCCGGCTGACCGGCGGGCTCCCCGAGGGGACTACAGCGACCGATCTCGTGCTCACGGTCACCCAGATGCTTCGGAGTTACGGTGTGGTCGGCAAATTTGTCGAGTTTTTCGGGCCGGGGCTGGATTCGATGACCCTGCCGGACCGGGCGACCATCGCCAACATGTCCCCGGAATACGGCGCTACTGCAGGCTTTTTCCCTGTCGACAATGAAACCCTTCGGTACCTCCGCGAAACCGGCCGCGATAAGGAACTCGTCGACCTGGTAGAACGGTACACCAAGGAGCAGGGGCTCTTCCGCTCTACCGATGCGCCTGCCCCTTCCTACACCGACGTCCTCGAGCTCGACATGGGGACCGTGGAACCGAGCCTGGCGGGACCGAGGCGTCCCCAGGACCGCATCCTGCTGTCTGCGATGAAATCCTCTTTCGAAGAGGCGCTGCCGAAAGAAAAGAACGACGGCGGCTTCGGGGTCCCGGCGGACCGGACTAATACCGCCGCGCCTATCGAAATAAACGGCGCCTCCGCTGAACTGAAGCACGGTTCGGTGGTAATCGCGGCCGTAACCTCGTGCACCAACACCTCCAATCCGGACGTGATGGTCGGCGCAGGGCTTTTGGCGAAAAAGGCTGTGGAACGGGGATTGAAAGTAAAGCCCTACGTTAAAACCAGTCTGGCGCCGGGGTCCCGCGTGGTGACCGAATATCTCGAGAAGAGCGGCCTCGATAAGCCTCTCGAAGCCCTCGGGTTTCACCTTGTCGGATACGGCTGTACCACCTGCATCGGCAACAGCGGACCCCTGCCGGAAGAGGTCGTGGAAGCTGTTAACGAACACAATATCGTTGTCTCGGCAGTGCTTTCGGGGAACCGGAATTTTGAAGGCCGGATCAGTCCCCACGTCCAGGCCAACTATCTGGCGTCTCCGCCCTTAGTGGTGGCATACGCGCTTGCGGGGACTACAAACATCGACCTCTTGAATGAACCGCTGGGAAAGGACCCGCGGGGTAAAGCTGTATTTCTGAAGGACATCTGGCCGAGCAGCAGGGAGATTCATGAGGTTGTTGCCTCGTCGCTGACGCCGGAGATGTTTACAAAAGACTACAGCAATGTTTTCACCGGCAATGAGACCTGGAACCAGACCCCGGTGTCCGGCGGGACTGTCTACCGGTGGAATGAAGAATCAACCTATATTCAGGAGCCTCCCTTCTTCATCGGCATGTCACGGGAGCCGGCGCCTTTCACAGATATCGAAGGCGCCCGGGTCCTCGCGCTTTTAGACGACACGGTAACAACCGATCATATTTCACCTGCAGGCGCAATCCCCGAAGGCAGCCCCGCCGGACAATACTTGATCGGGCACGGAGTAGAGCCGACGGATTTCAACTCCTACGGCTCCCGCCGGGGAAACGATCAGGTGATGACCCGGGGCACTTTCGGCAATATCCGGCTGCGGAACCGGCTGGTCCCGGGAGTCGAAGGCGGCTATACCCGTCACTTCCCCGACGGTAGGCAGGCCACCATTTACGATGCAGCCATGGAGTATAAAAAAGAGGGTGTCCCGCTGGTCGTGCTTGCAGGCAAAGAATACGGCACCGGTTCTTCCAGGGACTGGGCGGCAAAAGGCACCCTGCTGTTGGGGGTGAAAGCGGTCATTGCGAAATCCTACGAGCGGATCCACCGTTCGAACCTGGTCGGCATGGGGGTCCTTCCGCTGCAGTTCATGCCGGGAGAGGGAGCGGAAGAGCTGGGACTCGACGGCAGTGAAGTTTTTACCGTCCGCGGACTCGAGGACGGTTTCGAGCCCGGCGATACCGTTAAAGTGACGGCGGAGCGCAAAGACGGCGGCGAAGACGGCACGGCCGTTGATTTTACCGCTAAGATCAGGATCGACACGCCGATTGAAGTGGACTACTATCAACACGGCGGTATCCTGCACATGGTGCTCCGCCGCATGCCGGGGTAAATCTGTGAAAGTGGTATATATTCGATGAATAGCCGCTCATGGTTTGTGTTTCTATTCCTCCTTTTCCTTCCGGGCTTCTCCACGGCCCAGAGCAGGAACGGAACCGGAGATGCGCCGGCCGCGCTAGACGACGCGGAAGCAGCATTTCAGGAAGCGATCAATCTTTTCAATGCGGGCGACTACGAAGAAGCGATCCCGCCGCTTCTGTACGCCAAGAAGCTCTACGAAGCCCTTCCTCCGGAACAGGACCTTTCAGCATATCTCGCCCTTTACCTCGGAATCAGCTACTACAACCTCGGCAATTATGAACCCGCAGTGCCCTTCCTGACCGAAGCGATCGAGGAAGGAGAGGGGGGAGGATATTTCGATGTTGTCCTGAGCGCGGTCCTACACCTTGCCGGCGTCCGTTACAGAATAAACCAATACGGGGAATCGTTCGCATTGTACGAAGAGGGACTCCGGATTGCGGAAGACCTCGGCTACTCGATCTATTATCCTTCCATCTACAACGGGATGGGAGATGTTTCGGTAGCCTGGGGTAAATATGAAGACGCGCTTCACTGGTATGAAAAAGGTCTGGATGCGGCCGCAGCTGCCGGCGATGTGCAGATGGAAATTTATATCACGAACGGTATCGCCCTTGCCTATTATGCTTTAGGCGAGTATGAGAAAGCCCTCGCGAAAACGGAACAAAATATCAAAAAAGCCGAGCAGCTAAACTCTCCGTACCTCCTTTCCGTGCTGAATACTTACGGAATTGTCCTGATGCGTCTCGGAAGATACGATGAGGCTGAGAACACGTTCCTGAGAGGACTGCGTGCAGCGGAAAGGAACGACAACAGGATAGAAACGGCGAGATTTTACGTGCATCTGGGGGGAGTGTATCAGCTGCGGGAGAACTTCGGCGCATCGGAAACAGCGTATAAGCAGGCGATGAAGCTTTTCCAAGACCTCGACCGGCCGGATGACGAATCGGTCTGCCTGACCAACCTCGGCGGCATTGCGTACCTCCAGGGGCAATACGGTTCGGCGGAGGACTATTTTGTTCAGGCCCTGAAACTCAAGGAGCAGCTCCGGCTCACCGCGGAAGGGTTCGACCGGGTGCATTACCAGTCCGCCCAGTATCATGTCTATCAATATCTCGTCCTCACCTACATGAAGCAGGAAAAGTATGCACAGGCCTTTTCCACCCTGGAAGCGGTCAACGGCCGCTATCTTCGCGAGCAGCTCGGGGAGGAGGGAGAGAACGCGCTCCTCGACCGGTCCCCACAAGCCCTGGAAACTGAACAGGCTCCCGTTGCACCGGACACTGCAATTATCGCTTTTGCGGGAACGATGTTCGAAGAACATGCGGTAATCGTGATCACCGGCGACGGGTATGCCGGTTTTGTGCGGCCGGCTTCCGAGATAGCCGAAGCGGCTGGACAATATGCAGATGATTTTCCGGCATTCAGCCGGGGAGTTGTCACCAGGGGCCTTAAGGAGGTAGAATCTTCCGCCGGCGAACCCGCACCCTTAGAGGTGCTGCAGGGTAAAGCCGCTCCCGCCGTCGAAGGCGGTCAGGCTCCTGAAAGGACATTTACCTTCTACGATGCGGTCCGTCTCTACTGGTTCGCCCTCTCGAATCCTGTACGGAGCCCATTGGAAGAGAGCGGGCGGGACGAACTTGCACGGGAGTTCTACAGTCATTTTTTTCGGCCGATCGAAGATGCGTTGGCCGGAAAAGAGAAGCTCATCATCATCCCCGACGGCTATCTATCGTTCATACCTTTCGAGACGCTCCGGGATGATTCGGGACGATACCTCATCGAAGAGTACGACATCACCTACGTGCAGTCCATGCAGATCGCGGAGCTCATCCGGAAGCGCGAACGTACCGGGCATGCCTCCCGTTCCCTCGTTTACGGCGGTGCCCTCTATGAGGAGAATATGCCGGAATCGGAATTGCCCGCTTCCGAGGATGAGCCCCCGGTTGAGGACCGTCAAGCCGGCAGCGGTTCGTCGCAGGGCCGGCCTTTGGGGCAGATCCGGCGGGATGCGCTCGAGCGTCTTTCACACAACGAGTCCCTTCTCGCGATTTTCGCCGAGCTCGGGATTACGGAGTGGAGTGATCTGCCGGGGACCCTTGACGAAGCAAAACAGATCGGCAGGATGTTTCCCGAAAGCATGGTACATACAGGTTCCGGTGTCAGCGAAGGGTCAATAAAAAAGGCCTTCGACCCGGACCGCCCCGCAGGCAGCTGCAAATTCGTACACTTCGCCCTCCACGGCATCGTGCTTCCGGACATCCCGGAGGTTTCCGCGTTAGTAGTGACTGCGGAGCCCGGTTCCGGTGAAGACGGATATCTCACGGCTGAAGAGATCCGTCGTCTTTCAATCCCTGCGGAAACTGTCGTGCTGTCAGCCTGCGAGACCGGACTGGGGAGGCTGTACGGCGGAGAAGGAGTTGTAGGGCTTGCCCAGGCGCTGATTCAGGCAGGAGCGGGCGGGGTTGCTGTTTCGCTGTGGCAGGTTTCCGATGCGGCGACAAAAGCCTATATGACGGGGCTGTATGAGCTGGTTCGGGAAGGAACGCCCTTTTCGAAAGCTGCTGCCGCAATGAAGAGGCGGTTTATCGGGGGCCGAATCTACGCGGAGCCTTTTTACTGGGCGCCTTTTGTATATTACGGCCGATAACCTCCGGAGCCGTAGGCTATGTCTTCCCTTTTGTCAGCTGTTTCCGCTCCGTTTCCTCACGGGTATAGTTCGGCAGGAGAATAGGCGAAGTAATCGCAGTATCGATCCCCGCTTCTTCCAGCTCACGGTTAAATGTTTTCAGGTGCTCGAGACTTAAGCTCTTACTCTGTCCGCCCTTTTCCAGGGCGTATTTGCCGGCGTTGATACCCGCTCTTCTGCCGAATACGGTTATGTCGAGAAGAGAGTTGCCCATAAGACGGTTTTCCCCGTGCACGCCGCCGCTCGCTTCACCTGCTACATACAGACCGGGAATGGGGGTTTCAGTGTCCGGGTTGATGGCGAGGCCGCCGTTTTGATAATGAAGGGTAGGGAAGACAAGGAGCGGTTCTTTGCTGATGTCGATACCGTACCGGTTAAATTGAATAAGTTTTGCCGGGAGCTCCTTCTGCACCGTTCCTTCTCCCCAGAGCATGTCGATCATCGGAGAATCGAGCCAGACCCCGACCCGGCCGGTAGGCGTAGAAACGCCGAGCTTTCTTTCGATACATTCACGAATGATGCAGGCTGATTCGACGTCCCTCGGCTCCCGCTCGAACACAAACTGTTCTCCTTTAACGTTTAGAAGGTTTGCTCCGAGGCCCCGTACTTTTTCCGTTATCAGCATCCCGATATTCTGCTCAGGGAATGCCGCACCCGTAGGATGATACTGGGTAGAATGCATAAACCGTAAAGGTACGCCTGCCCGGTACCCGATTACAAGTCCGTCCGCGCATGCCCCGTAGTGGTTGGTGGTTGCAAACCCCTGGATGTGCAGCCGCCCGTATCCGCCGGTGGCAATGATGACCGCCTTCGCTTTGATGACCGCGTATTCTTCCGTCTCCATGTTGTAGACCACCGCTCCGGCCGCATTGCCCTGGTCGTCTAAAACGATTTCAACGGCCGGGGAGAACTCTACTACTTCGATGTCCTCTTTTCGATTTCGAATTTCATCACGCACCACCCGCATAATTTCCGAACCGGTCATGTCCCCTGCCGAGTGCATACGCTTCCGGGAAGTGCCGCCGCCGTGGGCCGTGCGCAGATCTCCCTCTTCGTTTTTGTCGAACATCATGCCGAGGCTTTCGAGCCATTCGATAACCAGCGGCGCATCATGCGCCAGGGCGGCGACCAGCTCCGGATCGTTGGAAAAGTGACCGCCGCCGATTGCGTCGAGGAAGTGGTAGTACGGAGAATCCGGTTTGCGCGTTGCAGCCTGAATGCCCCCTTCCGCCATGATCGTATTCGCGTCTCCGTGCCTGAGTTTCGTTGCAATGACGACTTTGCAGCCCTGTTCCTGCGCCATGAGCGCGGCCGCGCTTCCGGCCCCGCCGCCGCCTATAACGAGCACATCCGTTTCCATTTCCACCAATTCTTCGATGGGGGTATCCGGTTTTATGATACCCGGGGCTTCTAAAATATGTACAAATTCTTCCGGGTAGATGTCTCCCTTGTTCGGTCCGACCCGGACCTCTTTTTTTCCGTCTTTTTTATAATCCGGATGGAACTTGGTAAGGACTTCCTCCCGCTCGTTAAGAGACAGGGCGGGAAACGGTTCTTCCCGCCTGGCTTTTTCGAGCCGTTCCCTTCTTGTTGCTTCCACCTTTTTAATCAATTCTCTCAATTCCGGGGTATATCCCATTTTAATAAAGCCTCCTACAGATACTCTTTCTCTTTCGGCATCCAGCTCCCGTCGTGGATGGTCGGTTCTGTTTCCCTGGCGGTGTATTGTTTTTCCAGCTCTTCCCTGGAGAGGTGTTTTACATTATCAAGCATTTCTTCATATTTTCCTTCAAGAATCTGCCTTTTCCTTTCCTGTAAAAACTTGTCTTTAGGCACGAGATACTTCCCGTAGAGACGTCTGCACAATTGGGCCACATGGTAATGCTGGATCTGGGCGGGACACCGGGCGGTACAGAGACCGCACTGTATGCAATCGAAGGAAAGTTTTGCGACCTTTGCAATGTCGCCCCGCATGGCCGCGTTTATGTATGCCATCACGTCGATATCCATGGGGCATGATTTTGTGCAGGTGTTGCACCCAACGCACTTCATTACTTCGGGATAGAGGGCCATAATTGTCTCCGCCGCAGCTTCCGTCCGCTCCATATCGTAGTTTGCCCGGTATGCGGGGAAAAAAGGAATTTGGGCTATGAACATGTCCTCCTCCACCACGGTCTGGCAGGCCAGGCAGAAATGGAGCACGAAATCTCCCATTTTGCGGTACACCGTTCCGCAGGCGCCGCAGATGCCGCCTCTGCATCCGCACGCGCGAATAAACTTATAACCCGCAAACTCGATTGCCTTTTGGATGGTGATCGTTTCCGGTACGATGTATTTTTTTCCCATAATGTAGACGGGGACGTGCCGGGTCCCTTCCGGAAGGATCGGACGGTCACCTGTCGCAAACTGGATATTGTTGTTGTCGGTTTTCATATCTTCCTCCATTTCAGCTTTCCTTAAATTCAGCGGGCCCCTGTTTCCTCCGTTAACTCATCTTCCCGAAAAGTAGTTACGGGAGGCTGCTCATCATAGCTTCGACCTGCTTTGTATGAAAGCATATTCTGAACTTTTTCACCGCCGTGAATAAATAACGTCGCAACATCGATATCGTTCGGGCAGGCGCTGGAGCACAACCCGCAGGCGATGCACGAACTGGCCATGTGGTTGAGCCGGGTCAGGTGAAAGAGGAGGGTATTTTCGGGCATCCGCATACCCCCTTTACGTTCCGCCCAGTTCATGATTGATTCGCTGCTGTGTTCGAACGTCGGGCTTCTGAACACGCACTCTCTGCAGTAGCAGATGGGGCAGGCGACCATACAGTTGTGGCAGCGGATACATTTTGAAAGCTTTTCTTGCAATTTTTCTAAAGAATCGATTTCCGTGCCGAATTGTTCGAGGACTTTGTTTTTTTCTTCAAAACGGGAAGCCGAAATTTTTTCGATCTCCTCCTGCCGGTAAGCGAGATCGTCCTCTTTGTGTTCTTCCATGTCTTTGAGCAGTGCCGCTATGGGAGAATCATTTGGTACGGAGAGAATGAAAGTCTCGTCCTGCATGCCGAAAAATCCGAGGACAGCGTCGGCGAGATCCAGGGTGACGGCCGGCATATCGCATATAGTGCAGGCTTTCCTGAACCCGCTGCTTTCTGTGTCCGTTATCTCATATGTCCCGGCACAATCGGTACCGATCACGAAGAGCCGTTCTTTTTTGACCTGCAGAAATTTCGTAAGCTCTACAATCGCTTTGACTTCGCAGGGTTTACAGAGAATCGCGATCTTTTTGCCCGAGTCGGTAAAAGTGAGGTTTTTCGCAATCCGTCCTCCCTGGACCGGAATCACCTCGGAAAAGGTTTCTTCGGTTTCCAGTTTTCCAGTTTCCGTAACGAGCGCCTGGACGGTCCGGCCGGACCGATTTTTTACCGGCAGGACGATTCCGTCAACCGTCCCGCTTTCGAGGAGGGCCGCGTAGAACTGCCTCAATTCACTTCGGTTGTTAAACTTTATATTCCGCCGTTTTGTCTCTTCAGCCATAACCGTTCTCCTACACGTCCCAGGCGATTTTAAGTTTCGAAGGACCTTTTTCCTTGAGGTATTTTGTAAACTCAGTTACCGTGTCTGCAAAAACTTTTCCTTCACTTGCGCTTATCCACCGAAGCCGGACCCGGTCATCGTCCAGTCCGAAATTTTTAAGGATGTTTTTAAGAATCGCGATTCTTCTCCTCGCCTTGAAGTTTCCCGATTGATAATGACAGTCTCCGGGGTGGCACCCGCCGATGAGAACGCCGTCGGCGCCTTCTAAAAGCGATTTTAGAATATACACCACATCGACCGCGCCAGAACACATCATGTGGATGATTCTGATGTTCGGCGGATACTGCTGTCGTGTCGTTCCCGCCAAATCCGCTCCAGTGTAGGTACACCAATGGCAGAGAAACGCAATTATTCTCGGTTCCGTTGTTTGCTGATTCATCCTTGACCTCTATTTTGTATATTCGCAAACCATATCGACATATTCCAGTACCTGACCCTTCTCGCACCCATACATTTCCGCCGCGCCGTTCGGGCACGCGGAAACACATCCGCCGCATCCTTCACAGATATGGCCGATCACCTCCGCAATGTTTGTCTCCGGATTCATTACCCGGGCGTTGTAGGGGCATACCTCGACACAAATCCCGCATCCGCTGCAGAACCGCTCGAGCACAAAGGCCCGTTTTTCTCTAACCGGTGCATTTCTCTTGCCCAGCGCTGCGGACGCGTGGGCCGCCGCGGCGTTCGCCTGGACAATCGATTCTTCGATGTGCTTCGGCCCCTGGCACAGGCCGCAGAAAAATATATCTTTATGAATTGATTTCACCGTCCCTGCCTTTTTATTCACTTCCTCGAAAAAGCCATATACATCCGCGGGCACATCATAAAGTTCCGCAAGCCTGTTTGTTTCCGCCGGTTCTATACCGGCGCTCAGCACAAGAAGATCGGTGCCCTGAGCGATTTCGACATCGAGGACCGGGTCCGTAAAGGTAACCGTTATTTGTTTTCCCCTGTATTCAACCTGCGGCTTGGTGTCGAGATCGTATTCGACAAACAGTACCCCCGCATTCCTGGCCCTTTGATAGTAGTCCTCATTGAATCCGTAACTTCGAATGTCCCGATGCAGAACGGTAATCTCGAGCCCTTCATTGAGTTCCTTTAATTTTAGAATGTTTTTCAACGCATGATTGCAGCACACCCTGCTGCAGTATTCCCGTTTCCCAGGCTCCCGGGATTCGACGCACTGGATCATAACCGCCCGTTTATATTTTCCGCTTGTTAAATCACCTTCGCCGATTTTCCGTTCCAGTTCGGACTGGGTCATGATGTTCGGTGATTCGCCGTATCCGTAACTTGACGGGACTGCCTCGTTCCCGCCCGTGGCCACGATCACGGTGCTGTGGGTGAGGGCTGTTTCAGTACTTCGGCCGCCGCCGCCTTCCTTATCGTTCTGTACAATCGCGGTGATCCGGAGCCCCGTCGTGCCTTCAACTGAGGCGATTTCCGCCGATCGGTAAATTTCGATGTTCCCGTGTTTTTCGGCTTTCCGGACAAGGGCTTGCAGCTGTTCCCGGACCTTGGAACCCTTTAATGTGTAGAAAGCGTCGTTTAACCTGCCGCCGAGCTCTTGTTTTTTTTCCACCACTGCAGTTTTAAATCCCTGGTTCGCGCACCGCAACGCAGCGGTGAGCCCCGCAGCCCCGCCGCCGATGACCAGGACGTCTGCTGAGGCCGCCGCGCTTCCAGGTTCCGCGGAGTTCGTTTTTCCGGTCCGTCGGCCCCGTTCCGGAGCGTTGTCATCGCCCGGGCGGGGGGCGGCAGGCGGGTGGAGCGCTTCCGGGACCGCGTTAAGCTTGACTTTCCTAATCGCGGATGCAAGAAGCTGTTTCGCCGTTTCCGCCGAGTCGAACATTAATGCGTCTCTAATATTCACAAACTCGAAATCGAGTTCTGAATACCCGGTTTCTTCAAAAAATCCGCTAAACAACACCTGAAGCTCCCTGACGGAACAGCCTGCGATCACCATTTTCTGAAGACTGTTTTCAGCAATTGCTTTCTTCACCGCACCTGTTCCCCTTTCGAGGCAGAGCAGGTCCGCCGTACCGGTCCAGTTCACCTCCGGGAAATTTTTACAGTGTTCGAGGACCTCCGGGTCTATCGTTCCGGAACAGGTACAGAGAAAAACACCTATTCTCGGCGCCGCGGTTTGTCCGGCCGCGCCGCGGGACGGGCCGGCTGCCGCTCCCGAAGGGCCGGCCGTACCCTGTGAAGGATCCGGCTCCTGTGCACCGAAAAACTCCTCCATGACAAGGGCCGCCGCCGAAGCGCCGGAGGCGGTCGCTTCAATAATATCCATCGGCTCAGTCACTGACCCGGCTGCAAACACCCCGGGGACGTTCGTTCGGTTCGGCTGAAACTCCTCGGTTGCCGTAAATCCGTAGTCATTCATTTCTATACCGAAGGTTTCTAAAAGCCGGTGCGTCGATTCCTCCTGATAAAATCCGACGGAGAGAACTGCAAGATCAAACTCCTCTTCGATGTAGCGCCCTTCTCTGCTGTATCCGATACGGACATTTTTTGCGTCCGTACCTTCCTTCAGGCTAGTGATGTGAAACCGGATAAATTCGATCCCCTCGGTTTTTTTCGCCCGGTTAAGGTACTCTTCATATCCTTTTCCCGAAGTCCGCGTGTCCATATAAAAAATTTTTATCCGAACATCCGGATTCTGCTCCTTCGATAAGAGCGCCTGCTTTACGGCGATCATGCAGCACACGGAAGAACAGTATGGATTTCCGCGTTTTTTAACCGCCCGCGACCCTGCACACTGGATAAAGGCGATCGATTCTGCCGGCTTTCCGTCTCCAGGCCGCAGAACGGTTCCTGAAGTCGGTCCTGAAGCAGAAACGAGGCGCTCGAACTGGACCGAAGTAACGACGTTTTCATACTGGCCGAGCCCGTAGCCCGCATTCATTTTTTTCACGTTATGGGTAAATCCGGGAGACAGGATAACTTTCCTGGCGGCGATCTTGACCGACTCGGGTCCACGTTTCAAATCAATCGCTCCCGTCGGGCACGCTTCGACACAGTCGCCGCATCGAGTGCATGCGTTATCGTCTATCCGGTATCCTCGGAATGCCATCTTCGGGAACTGCTTGTACACCGCTTTCCGCGCCTCCATCCCGCCGCCGAACTCATGGGGAGTATCTACAGGACAGACTTCCGCGCATTTCCCGCAGTCGATGCATCTGCTGTTGTCAATAAAATTAAACCGGTTGAGGGTAATGGAAAAGCCATTGTCGCTGCCTCCGACGCCGGTAACTTCCGCGTCTTCAATAATCGAAATATTTTTACGGAGACTGCACTCGACAAAAGGACAGTAGGACGCGGGATTCGGTGAGAGGAAACAGACGCCGCAGGAGTTGGTAGGAAACTGTTTTTCAAGCAAAGGAAAGTATCCGCCCACCGCGCTCAGTTTCTCAACTAGTACAACATCGAAGCCCCGGTCTGCGAGAAGCATTGCCGCGCTCATTCCGGCAAGCCCGGCTCCTACAATGAGTACATCTTTTTTGTTTGTCCTCTCTTTCAGTATTCCCACTCCGGTCAACCCTCTTGCTGAAATACTTCGATCATTTGAAGATTCTGAATGCTCGTCTGGTTGATGAGCTCGCACGCCTTGTTCGGACATGCCGCTACGCAGGCCCCGCAGCCTTCGCACAATGCCCGGTTCACTTCCGCTATCCCGGAGTATTCGTTTACCTCACGGGCGCCGTACGGGCACGCTTCCACACAGATCCCGCAGCCGCTGCAGACCAGGCGGTCTACTTCCGCAACTAGCGGGTCCTGCAGCAGGGTGTCCTTGGCGTACGTGGTCATAATTTTTCCGGTAGCGGCTAAGGCCTGGGAAACCGAATCGGTTATGTCTTTAGGCGACTGAGCGCATCCGGCCAAAAACACTCCTTTAGTCGAGCTTTCCACCGGATAGAGTTTTATATGGGTCTCTGTCAGGAACCCATACCCGTCGATGGTTGCCCGGACTAAGCCCGCGAGCTCTTCGATCCCTTCTGCCGGGACCATTGCATTCGCTAAAACAACGAGGTCTGTTTCGATTTCCAGGGCAAGTCTCGATAAGGTATCTACGATGGAAACTGCAAGTTTGTTGTCCCTCCGGTAGATCTTGGAAACCCTGCCCCTGACATACACGATCCGCTGCTCTTCCTGGGTTTCCTGGTAAAACTCTTCGCATCCTTTACTGTCGGTGCGAATGTCCATATAGGAGATGTATGCCGCGCTCTTCGGATATTTGTCCTTAAAAAGCCGCGCCTGTTTTATCGTATAGTTACAGCACGCCCGGGAGCAGTAGGGTTTGTGAAACTCCGGGTCTCTGCTTCCCGCGCACTGGACCCAAAGCACTGATTTTACCTCTTCACCGGTCGAGGGCCGGACAACTTTTCCATCCGTCGGACCGCCGTCGTCGAGCATCCGCTCGAAGGTGAGCGCGTCGATGACGTCGGGAAGCTCTCCGCCGCCGTATTCCTTGAAATTGCTGTTTTCGTATAGCCGGTATCCGGTGGCGAGGATAATCGATCCGACATGTTCTTCTATTGTTTCCTTTTCCATACCGAAGTCGACAGCATTCTGCTCACACGCGTCTTTACATGCGGAGCAGGAGCCGTCTTTAAAATGAAGACATGCATCCGGATCGATCCGTATCAGTTTCGGCACCGCATGTTCGGCATAGTAGTGAATTGCTTTTCGGTTGTTTACGTTTTCGTTGAAACCGTCAGGCACTGAAACCGGGCACACCTCGATACACCTGCCGCAAAAATTGCACCGGTCGTTTATATATGGAGGCTTCTTGTCTATGTTCACGGTGAAGTTGCCGACATATCCTTCGAGGTTTTTCACTTCACTCTGGAGATAGACGGTTGCCTTGGAATGGCCGATAAGCTGTCCCGCCTTCTCGGCTGCATAAATTTTCGGGTCAATAAGATACGGATAGGAACGATGCAGTTTAAGGAGTTTGCCCCCTAAGGCGGGTCCTTTTTCAACGAGCACGACTTCGTAGCCTGCGCCGGTCAGATCACAGGCTGCCGTTATGCCCGCAATACCTCCGCCGACGATGAGAGTGCGTTTATTGAGGCTTACTTCGATTGGGACGAGTGCTCTATTCACGCGTACTTTTTCTAATGCCGCCTCGATGATATTCACCGCTTTTGCCGTTGCTGTTTCCGGTTCGTTCTGATGGACCCAGCTGCACTGCTCCCGTATATTGGCGATCTCTACAAGGTAAGGGTTTAGGCCTACCGAATCGGCGGCTTTTCTAAAGGTTGCCTCGTGCATTCTCGGGGAACAGCTAGCCACAATTACGCCGTTTAGCTTGTCCGATACAATACTATCTCGGACAAGCTGCTGTCCCGGGTCGGAGCACATGTACATGTAATCTTTGGCAAGGGCCACACCGGGCAGCTGTTTTACCTGTTCGATCACCTCCTCGATTTTAACAGTCGAGGCGATGTTTGCTCCGCACCAGCAGACGAAAACTCCTATTCGGTCAGGCATGTGGACACCTCATTTGCAATTTCCCCGCCGTTTTCGAGTCTTCGGAAAAACACGTGGACCTTGCTTGCAGCGGCGCTTGCATGGGCGGCAGCATCGGCGATGTCCCGTGCTCCCTGACAGAACCCCGCAAGGTATATCCCCTCCCGGGACGTTTCGTTGGAGCAAAACTTGTAATCCTTCTCCACAAAGAAGCCGTTTTCATCGACATCGATCCCGAGCATTTCCGCAAGCTCACGGCTTCCTTCATTAGGCTCGACTCCCATGGCGAGAACCACCATGTCGGCCTGAATTTCGATTTTACTGCCCGTGAGGGTGTCCGCGCCTAAAACGGTTACCGTTCCGCCGGACCTGTATATTTTTGACACCTTCCCTTTTATATATACAATCCGTTCTTCCTCGACGGACTGTTGAATAAACTCTTCGTACCCTTTCCCGGTGGATCGAATATCGATGTAGAAAATAAATGCCTTGCCGTCGCTGACCTTGTGTTTATAGAGCCGGGCGTGTTTGGCAGTGTACATGCAGCAAATTCTCGAGCAGTAGGGTTTATGAAACTCCGGGTCCCTCGAACCGGCGCATTGGATAAAAACAATGCTTTTAGGGATCTTTCCGTCGGAAGGACGCTTGATTTCCCCGGTGGTCGGCCCTGACGCGGAGAGGAACCGTTCCATGCTGAGGCTGTCAATTACATCGGGAATGTCCTCCGAGAGATATTCTTTGAGGTTGAATTTGTCGTAAAGACGAAATCCGGTTGCTACGATGACGGCGCCTACTTTCTCTTCGAAAAAAATTTCCTTCTGCTCGTAGTCGATTGCGCCCGCGGGGCATATTTTTGCGCACACGCCGCATTTGCCTCGGGTGAGCATCCTGCAGTGGTCGGAATCGATCACCGGTTTGTTCGGTACGGCCTGGGGGGAGAGGGTATAGATAGCCTTTCCCTTTCCGGCGTCCCTTTCGAAATCTGAGGGAATGCGGGCGGGACATTTTTCCTCACAAGCCCCGCAGCCGGTGCATTTAGTCCAGTCTACGTAAGCAGGTTTCTGCCTGAGGGTGACGGTAAAATCACCCGGACCGCCGTCCACGCCTACCACCTCGCAATAAGTCCTTAAAATGATATTGGGATGCTGTCCGGTTTCCACCGTCCGGGGGGTAAGGGTGCACTGGGCGCAGTCGAGGGTGGGAAAGGTCTCGGAAAGCTGGAGCATCCTGCCGCCGATACTCGGAAGGGTGTCAACCAGCACCACCGGATAGTCCGCGTTCGCAAGGTCTACTGCAGCCGTGATGCCGGCAATGCCGCCGCCTATTATCATCACTCGTTTTGTAAACTCAGCCATGCCGTTCTCCGCTACAGTAATCCTTTCTCTTTGAGGGCCGGTGTGGGATCGATATTATTGCGTTCCAATTCGAGTTCCTCCGTCTCGAGCTCTAAAGCCAGCCCGAGGAGCTGGGTAAAATAGACGACCGGCAGCTCCTTAAAATCGGCGTACCTTTCCCGAAGGTTCTGCTGCCGATCGTCCAGGTTGAACTGGCAGAGGGGGCAGGAAGTCACGATCATATCCGCCTCATTCCGGACTGCGTCTTCTATAATTTCTTTTGAGCAGCGGTCTGCAATGTCGGGATTGTTCATTACCTGAAATGCGCCGCAGCATTCGTTTTTATAGGGAAAGTAGACCGGTTCTCCTCCGACGGCGCGGATGAAATCCTCTATAATCGAAGGCCGTTCCGGATCGTCCAAACCGATTTCTTTATCGGGCCTGAGAAGCAGGCAGCCGTAATACGGAGCAACCTTGAGCCCCGCAAGGGGTTTTGTTATTTTTTCTTTTACCGCACCGAAACCAAGGATGTCCCTGAGAATTTGAAAATAATGGATAACATCGATATCCCCCTTGTATTCCCGTTCGATAAAATCGTTGATTTTATCCTTCCGCTCCTCGTCGGTCCGGAAAACGTAATTGGTCCTTGCCAGCACATTGAAGCAGACTGAACAGACGGCGACCAGTTTGTCATACCCCGCAAGCTGTGTGTCCGCGAGCACCCGGGAAGGGGAGGCCAATCCCATGTGGTAGTCATTTACCAGAGGAAAGCTTGCGCCGCAGCATGTCCAATTTTCCAGTTCGACAAGATCGACTCCTAATCGTTTACACGATTCCCTTCCGGCGCGGTCTAAATGAGTGGCTTTTGTGTACAATGTGCAGCCTGGATAATATGCAAGTTCCATACATGAATCTCCATACTCGGTCGGACGCATTACATTTTCCTTATGAGAGGGAAGCAAACTTTCTCGCGCAGCTGACGAACGCGATTTGAGGCGCCTTTTTTCTATATTCTTCGTCAAATTCTTTTACATCGACCCTGCTTTCTCCTCTGCGCAGGAGAACCATTCTGCACGCTTCGGCGATTTTTGCAAAATCCACTCCTTTCGGGCATCTGTTATAACACATGATACAGGAAGCGCAAAACCAAATCGCCCTGCTGTGGAGCACCTTTTCGACCAGGCCGAGCTGAAGGAGCCGGATAGCTTCCGCCGGGCCCATGTCCATCTCTGCTGAAGCGGGACATCCTGCGGTGCATTTTCCGCACTGGTAGCACGTAAATATATTTTCTCCGCTTATTTCTTCGATCGTGTCGATAATTTCGTTTCTGCCCGTTTCAGGAGTGATGATCTCTTTCACAAAGGTACCTCTATAAAGTTGCGGCTTATTTTACTACGGAACCCGCTATAAGGCAATAGGCGTTTTGTATTTTGTATACATTCAGCGGTCAATGAGAATGATTTCTACCCGCCGGTTCCGCGCCCTTCCGGCTTCCGTATCATTATCTGCTATCGGTTCGGTGCTTCCCCGGCCTTCGTACAGGATTTTCTCCGCATCCACCCCGTTGGCAATGAGTATTTCGGCAACTTTTTTCGCGCGCTCCACCGAAAGGTTCATTTCTCCTTCGGGATAACCGATAGACGCGGTATGCCCGAGAATAAGGACGGCCCCGTCCCCGTTCTTTTGAAGTATTTCTCCAATCCGGTCCAGCCGTGTTTCTTCCCCCGGAAGCAGTACCGCCTTGTCCGGTTCAAACCGCAGGTCTTTGATCCGCAGCCCCGGTCCTTCATCCGTTTCGATTACTTCGATACCTTTCTCGAGTTCTTTTGCCAGCTCTTCTATTGCGCCCGGGCCTTCGAGTCCGGGAAAATCAAACCAGTGATTCACAAAACCTTTGCAGCCCGCTGTTTCGCCGCTTTTTAAAAAAAAGGTTTCTTCAATCTGGTCTTTTATAAAAAGCGGCAGCCTAGTGTCGGATGAAAATGCGATATTGAGAACGTGTTCTCCTTTAACCTGTTTAACGATGCGGTCTCCCGGGACGGTCTGATCAAGGGAAATAAAGCCGGTGACCCGGTGTACGGAAGTTCCGTAAAACATTCCGGTTCCTTCATACCGGTACCGTATCTCAGTCGGCAGGATTACAGCTTCGCCCGCGCGTTCCGGATATAGGGCGAGGGTGATAAACTCTTTCCATACCGTCCCTGCCGACGGGAGATCGGCCGGCAGGGACGGCAGAGGCCGGAACCGCGGTGCAGGGTCGTTTTCTAGAGCCCACTCTCCGGGGAAGGCGGAGGCAGGAAGGTTGATGTTTACCGATCTGTCTACCCGCATACCGCGCTGCACCGCTTCCCGGATGACATCTTCGAGAATGTAGTAGGTGCCTGTTACAGAGGTTTTGTAAAGGGTCACGCGGCCGTACTCTTTTCTGCGTACATGCTCGATGTACTGCCCGTTTCTATACAGCCTTAAATTAGAGGTGGTCTTTTCAACTATGGTCAAGGGAATAGGGCAGACGGGATGATTGAAGAAAGCAACCGGTTCTTCCTCATCATCGTCTTTCCCTTCCCCGAAGGAAAAAATGGCTGTGCCCAGGAGAATTACCGGCAGGAACAATCGTAAAATCTTCACGATAACTGCAATAATAAAGTAAAAAAACCTGTCGGTATAGGGAAATATAAACTATATGGATTATTTCCAAACAGTAAACGAAGAGGAAGGAGGAAAGCATGAAAAAGGTTTTAGCCCATAACCGGGATGAGGAGATCGAGGACGAAGATTAGAAAAGATCTAGCTCTTTCGTTATCGTTTCAGGGGCGATTTTTCCACTCCCATCGTCCCTGTTTCGAGAACTTCGAGAATTTTATAGGTACCGTATTTCCTTGCTTTGAGAAATCCGTCCCATGCCGCTTCAGCCAGCCGCCCCTCTTTCAGATAATCGAGTAGCCATTCATCCGCATATTCAGGATCATCCTGATCTATTCCCGCCTGAATTTCGATAAGCCATTTTCGGTTAAACTCCTCCTGGCTGCCGATGGTGGGGGCCATGATGATCGGAATGCCGAGACCGCAGTAAAATGAGAGTTCACTCGGCTTTGTCCATAGAATATCCGTGGTCCTGATAATTTCGCTGAATTGCCGGAAATATTCTGTTTTTGTTTCACCGAAAATAATATGCACGCCCTTCGCTTCTCTCATCACTTCCTTTTTTATTTTTTTGAAATAATCCCGGACTTCCGGCCTGACGCCCGCAACCAGGTTGACCCTGATTTCGCCTTTGACAATCCGTTCACGGAATTTTCGTATTATTGCATAGCCGATTTCTTTTTGCGCGCCCGCCCCGCCGACAGCAAAGGTTATTGTCATAGAGCGGTTCTTCTTAAATGAACAGTTCCGCTTGCCAAGGAAGTACCGTACATTCCGCTCATGAAGGGGCCAAAAGCGCTTGTTCGGGTCGAGATAGTGAAGCCGTTGTCCTACATCGGCCTTCAGGATGTGCAAATCTTGATTGCCGAGCACTTCGAAGGGAAAAGGAAAGCCGGTCAGAAAAATACGCTCGTCCGGTACTCCGTAGCTTCTCAGACGCATCAGCGCTCTGCCGCAGGGTGCGAGGTAATGGATTTTGCTTTCCTTCGGGTGTTTAGCTACCCATGCGCGATTGATTTCAGCATCGGTTACAATGGCGTATATTCGTTGATATCCGGCCATATCCGCTGCAATGGCGGGAACCGGGTATGACACAAGCAAGGGAAGAGGTTTTGTATTAATTTTTTCTATCATCCCTCCGCACAGCCCTTTTTTAATCACAGAACTTACTAGATTTACCTGAAAGGTGGACTTCGACATGTCCCGTACCGGATAGAAGGGCTTTATATTTTGGATTCTGTCCAGTACGCCGAACAGCGGTTTTCCGATGAGCGGTACATTACGGACCCTGGATAGCCATTCATAACTGCTGCGTATTTTGTCCCACTGTTTTTTTTCTACAGGATCACTTGTTTGTGAGCCCCCAACGGTTATGATTCCTTCTTCAGCAATTTCAGAAAATGGGTGTGATGCCCGCTGATGGCCCAGCCCCATATCCACGGTCACAACCCACGCTTTCGCCGGTGCATCTTCCTTTTCAATAATTGATTTCCTTGCCATAATATCTTTTCCTTTACTTTCCGTAGTACACAAAGGGCGCCCAGTAAAAAGGGGCGCGCAACCGAGGATCCCCGATAAACCGCCGCTTCATCTCGTTCATCGCCCTGACATAATTTCCGTCTTTCCGTGCTTCTTTGTAGAGGCCCGTCATAAATACCGCGGTGGATACATCCGAAACCTGCCAGAGGGAAACGGAAATTCCCTTTGTACCGGCAACGAGAAAAGCTTGGGTGAGCCCCACGACTCCTTCTCCCTGAACGATCCTGCCTAAGCCGGTTTCACATGCCGAGAGATTAACAAAATCGGCATTGAGGTCCAAGTCGATAATTTCCGCCGCATTGAGAAACCCGTCTTCCTGTCCGGTTTCAGATTTGGTGAGCGACAGGACGACGGCGGAAAGTTCCGGGATTTCCGGTACGACGATCCCGTGGGTCGCAAAGTGAAGGACCCTGTAACCGGCGAGCCGGCCGGAGCGGGAAAGCTGTTTCACAAAAGGTTCGGAAACGTTGGGGCCGGTATGCACCACCGAGCCCGGGACGATCTGCCGAATTTGTTCTACCTCTTCCAAACTTCCCGGCAGATTGCTCCAGCGCATTAGGCCAAGCTGTTTGTATGCCGAGCGCGTATTTTCATCGGCACCCACTGCGGCAACCGCACGTTTTTCGATTGATTCGAGTTCTTTTTGCACATCCGCCATGTCACGCTCATAGCGGTCCTCCGCGTACACCGCGCCGCCGAAAGCCAAAAGGGGCGCCCGGCCGGGTTGATAATCCCTTTCCCGAAGCATTTTCCCGACTGTTAGGGACGGAAGGTATTGAACATCATACTTTTCGACTAAGTAGCGTCCGTCGGGAAGTATCAATGTTTCGAAAGGAATGAAGGCGAGGGCGCCGTGGGAGATGATTTGAAGTTTTTTCACACCGGCTAATTTCTTTTCAAAGGGCTCGATGAGGAAGCGGTAGAGTTCCCGAGCGATGGTGCTTACCGTTTCCCGGTCCGATGAACTGAGGTGCGGATCCGTTATCAAGGTCCGGTAATAGCGGACGACAGCGGCCAGCGCCATATTCGGCGAGCCTTCTTCCACTCCCTCTGTTCTCTTGCTCTTGACCCCGCGCATGACTTCCAGCACCTCGGGAGCGAACATTTCGATTTCGGTCCGGAATGGATCGATGACCGATTTCTCGAGTTCCGCCTGGTCTCGTTCCACACCATACACAGAATGTGCAGTGGCAAGAAGGCAGATAAGGTTCCAGTAATCGGTATTCGCGAAGTTGAGAATTGCTGTGTCCGCCGGTAAACCGGAACGGTAATCGTCGAGGCGGACCGGTTCGACTACCGCTGTACTCAGCTGTTCCGCAAGATACCGGGCGGAGGCGAGCTCCACCGCATCAAAGGCATCCGTGAAACGGTCCAGCCGCACCCTGCAGGCGGCCAGTCCTTTGTAGCTCCATATCTGGGAAGCAAGATAATCCCGCCGCAGCGTGCCTTCTGCCGTGCTGCGCAGCTCTTCCTTTAGTTCGATGGATTTCATGAAATGGTCTTCCGCTTTTCCGTATTGCCCTAAAAACCAGTAGTTGGCGGCAAGATTGGAGTGACAGCTTGCTTTT
The DNA here is from genome assembly GCA_964458315.1 of uncultured Spirochaetales bacterium. GTDB lineage: Bacteria > Spirochaetota > Spirochaetia > SPDA01 > CAZSGZ01 > CAYWIK01. The sequence goes on from CAYWIK010000011.1 coordinate 34,509, forward strand.
CCGACTTTGTGCTCAATTTCAGTATTGATGCTGAGAGCTTTTCCGAGGATATCTACAGCTTCTTCGTAACGGCCCATGACGGAGAATGCACCTGCCACATTCTCCATTACCCCCGCGATGGACGCTTTGTCGCCGACCTGCCGTACCAGCTCCAGGGCCTTCGTATAGTGCTCAGCTGCGGCTTCGTAGTTGCCGTTTTCGGCATCAATGACACCGAGGTTGTTGTGTACCGTCGCCGTGCCGGAGAGATACCCGATTGCCGTAAATATTTCCATTGCTTCGAGTAGGCGCTTACGGGCGCCATTTTGGTTGCCGGTGTCTGCTAAAAGAAGGCCCATATTATTGAGGGATTCAGCCGTCTCCTTTTTTAGTCCGAGCTGCCGCCTGAGGGCTAAGGATTGTTGCTCGTATTCCAGTCCCTTTTCGGGCCGTCCCCATTTTGCATAGAGATCCGCAATCAAATGAATTGCGGCTGCTTTGCGGCCCGGAAGTCCGATACTCGTATACATATTTTCCGCTTTCTCCGCAAATGCCAGGGCCGTATCGAACGCCCCTAAATCAGCGTATACGCCGGCCAGGTTCATCTGCTGGGTTGCGATTTCGAGGGGCATCTCTTTTTCTTCCACCAGCTCGAGCGCTTGCTCATAGGAGGAAGCCGCTTTGCGGTATTCGCCGCGGTTCGCATGCAGTACCCCTAGATTGCCGAGGGTGTTTGCGGTGAGGGAAGTATCTCCGATACCGCGGGCAAGGACAACAGCCCGTTCGCTGTACCGGAGGGCTTCCTCCATCCGGCCCAAATCACCCAGACTAGCCGCAATTACCATATCGGCACGGACGATTCCCGGGTTATGATCGAGGTCTGTGTACAAGGCGAGGGCTTTTTCGGCTGTCTCGACGGCTTTACGGAAATCTGAACGCTCGTTGTACATAGTGGCGAGGTTGAGCAGGACTGAGGCCGTACCGGCAAGGTCTCCCATTTCTTCACTCAGCTGTTTAGCTTTTTCGAAAGCCGGTTCCGCCTCCGGGTACCGCTCCATATCGGCCAGGAGGCTGCCCAGATTGTTGTACCCGGTTGCAACCTCGCCTAATCGGCCCAGTTTTTCAAATATATTGACCGCTTCTTCCGTCAGTTCGACCGCTTCATTGTATCTGCCGGCTGCTGCTGCCACCGTTCCCAGGGTGCCGAAAGCTTCGGCTTCTCCCTTTTTGTATTCGAGGCCGCGGGCGATCTCGAGGGCCGCCTGCCCGTCCAATTCCGCGGCGCTGATATCACCCCGCTTAGTATGCAGCCACGCACGGTCGAGGAGGAGGCTGAACAAGGTATACTGCTGAGTGAGTTCTTCTGCTAATGCGATTCCCTGCTCGAGCATGGAAAACGCTTGATCATAGTTCCCGATGTCGGTCTGAATGTCGGCGATACTCTCGATCGCAAAGGTAACAGCGTCCGCGGAACCGATTTGTTCGGCTATTTCGAGCTCCCGCCGGTGATACTCAATGGCCTCCCGCAGCTCGTACCGGGACCTGGCAATTTCGCCGAGCTCGTGAAGGAGCATGATTTGGGCATACAGATTTTTCTCATCTTCGGCCCTGGCAAGGCCGGCTTCTGCCGTTTTTTCCGCTTCCTCGAGGTCCCCTGCCTTTTGAAGCGCTTTTGTGAGGAGGATACGCTGGATAAATGCTTCCTCGGTTCGAGCCAGATCCTCAAAAACTTCGAGGGCCAGACGGTGCGATTCCGCTGCTTCCGTGTACTTTCCAAGATCGACGAGTGCCTCACCGATGCCGCGAAGCGCCACCGCCTGTTCCGCCTTTTTCCCAAGCTTCTGCGCATTTTCGAAAGCGGCATTGAAATATTTCATTGCTTTTTCCGGCAGGCCTTTATTTTCATAATAGACTGCGACACGCACGGCAGCCTTATAGGATTGCGCAAAGTCGCCCTGCCGGTGAAATATCACTACCGCAGGTTCCCAGTAGGTGAGGGCTTCTTTGGTACGGTTTAACCGGTCGAGACAGAGGCCGAGCTTCCAGGCGGCCCATGCAGTTTCCAGTCTATTGTCGCCGCTGTACCGGTATCTGTATACCCATTGCCGGAATTTAAGTTCCGTTTCAAATTCCTCTAACTCCGCAAACAGATCGGCAAGGTTTTCCCAGACAATTGCCCGGCTCTCCTCATCTTCTTCATCCCCGAGTATTTCCAGTGCCGCCCGGTAATACACGATCGCCTTGAGATGCATTCCCGCAGCTGCATGCACCAGTCCGAGTTCGTTCAGGCAGACGGTAAGATCGTCCCACAGCTCGTATTCCTCGAAAATGACCCGGGCTTCTTCCAGGTGCAGGATGGCGCGTTCTCCCGGGTCGGTTATACCTAAGGTGATCCCCGCCCAGAACCGGGCATAGCCGTAATCGAGACGGTACTCTTCTCCCGCCTCTGCAAACAGCCGGGCGGACTCTTCGAAGGCGTGAAGCGCTTTCTCGAGCTCCCCGCTTTCGTACAACTCCTGCCCTTTAAAGAACAGCTCTTCCGCTAGTTCGGCCGTCTGTGCTGTTTTCGGTCCGACGCCCGGTTCGTTTCTCTCTTCGCTGAAAAGAGAAATTACCGGGATCGAAATCAATAGCACGAGGAACAATTTGCTAAAAAATAAAGTATAGCTGCGGTGAACATTTTTTTTCATACCGCCTCCTTAGAAGCTGTCAAGCAAACTTACATATTACCTTATCGCATCTAAAAATATAAGTCAGCATGCGGGGAAAGTTAATTCCCATTAATTTTATCAAAGATTTTCTTGTTTATTTTTTATTATTTTTATAATATATGAAACATGAAAATTGCTGTTATCCCCCATCCGACAGTAAGCGAATCGGTCCAGTGGCTTTTCAGTAATCTCAAACCGCCGGGATAATTCGGGAGGAATAAGGTTAGATGGAAAAGAAAAGGATAAAAATCAGAGCAGCGAAAGACGGTCCCTATATGGTTGAAGACTGTTCTGAATTAAAGGGCAGTCAGGGAGAGCGTTTGTCGATAGATCCCTACGCGCACCTATGCCGTTGCGGAAAATCCGGTAATAAACCCTTTTGCGATAACACCCACGAAGAGTACGGTTTCCGTTCGGCCAAACTGGATGGCAGACAGCCGGACAGGACCGACAGATACGAAGGGAAGGAGATCGTTATTTTTGACAACCGAGGAGTATGTTCCCACCGCGGCCACTGCACCGACAATTTACCGGATGTTTTTCTCCAGGGAAAAGAACCGTGGATTGATCCGGACGGAGCGGACCCGAAAGAAATAGCCCGGGTGGTCCGCATGTGCCCTTCCGGGGCCCTCTCCTATGAGTGGGGCGGGGAGTACTTCAATGCCTGGGGGGGAAAGCCGGAAATTACTTTTGTAAAAAACGCCCCTCTCGAGGTACGGGGTGAAGTCGAACTGACTGATGAGGAAGGCAATGTTCCGCAAACCGGCGATCATTACGCTCTCTGCAGGTGCGGGGGATCGAAAAATAAACCTTTTTGCGACGGCACCCATTGGTACAACGGTTTCAGTGATAAAAAAGAACCGTGCCGGCCGGTAAAACCGGCAAAACGTCATATGGATACAATACATCATATGGCTGCAAGCGGGAAAGGAATAAATGAGCCCATGGGGACGGAAATCCCCCTGCCGAGCTGGGAAAGCATTACCATACACGGAGCTCAGCTGCACAAACTTCCGGTCAATGAAGATGAAGAGGTCTCATTGCGGACCGTTATCGGGCCTGGTGCCGCTCGGCCGCTATCTATTTCTATGCCCGTGTATATTACTCATATGTCATACGGGGCCCTTTCTGCTGAGGCGAAAATTGCGCTGGCCCGGGGTGCTGAAAACGCCGGTACCGCTATCTGTTCCGGAGAGGGTGGCATCCTCGCTGAGGAAATTGAGAACGCCGGCGCCTACATATTTGAGTATGTGCAGAATGAATACAGCGTAACGGACGAGAACCTTCAGCGTTGTGATGCCCTGGAGATTAAGATCGGACAGGCGGTGAAGCCGGGGATCGGCGGTCACTTTCCGGCGGAAAAAATTACCGAAGAAATTGCAGCAGTGAGAAATAGGCCTCGGGACCGGGATATCGTTACTTCCGCTCGGTATCCGGACATCACTTCGCCGGAGGAACTCAAAACGAAAGTTGATTGGCTGCGTTCCCATTCACGGGGCAGGCCGATCGGTATTAAAATTGCGGCAGGGAACATCGAAGACGATTTGGCATTCATTTTACCGGCAGGTCCCGACTTTATCACCATTGACGGGAAGGGCGGCGCCACCGGGTCCGTTCCCAAAATGGTCAAAGACAATTCGTCGGTGCCGACTGTCTATGCTATAGGGAGGGCCCGCAGATTTTTGGATAAAATGGGTGCAAAGAAGGTAAGCCTCGTCGTCACCGGCGGACTGCGGGTATCCTCGGATTTCGTAAAAGCACTTGCCTTAGGCGCCGATGCTGTAGCAATTGGGACGGCGGCCCTTATGGCGATCGGATGCCGCCAGTACCGGATGTGCCATACCGGGCGCTGTCCCACAGGAATCACCAGCCAGGACCCGAACCTTCGTTCGCGAATCGATATCGGCGACGCTTCGAAACGGCTTTCGAATTTTCTCCAGGTCACTAAAAACGAGTTGGAAATATTTACTCGGATGACAGGACACCGCTCAATTTCTGAGCTCTCTGCCGAAGACATTTCCTGCACAAGCTATGATATTGCCTGCGCCGCGGGGATCTCTTTCAGCGGTGGAGACAGAAGAGGAGATTATACATGACACTTGAGTTCTGGTTCATGCTGCCGGCGGCAATGCTGATTGCCACCATCGCCATGGCTTCAGGAGTTGAAGGGGCGACCTTTTTTACTCCTTTGTTCATTCTTGCTTTAGGATTACCGGCGGAAGTCGCAATCGGCGTAGGCCTTATTACCGAGGTTTTCGGGTTTGCAAGCGGGGTCATCTCGTACGCGCGAAAAAAATTGATCGACTATAAACTGGGCTTTTTTATGCTCATGGTTACCGTTCCGCTGGCCATAGCGGGGACTTTTCTGGCAACAATTATACCTTCCTTTGCCCTGAAACTTTTGCTCGGCGGCGGACTCGTTGCCATTTCGATAAGTTTTTTGCGGGCTCCAAGTAAACAGAAAGTAAAGAATTTGGAAACCGAAATTTTGACACTCTATCCGGAAGGGGTCGCACAGACAACCCTTGTCACTGCTTCGGGAGAGGAGATTCATTATACTGTGTGCAACAAGACCCAGGGAGCAGTGTTCGGCGGTATAGGAGCTCTCTTTATCGGTATGATTTCAACCGGGTTGGGAGAACTGAACGGGTATTTCTTCCTGAAACGCTGTAAGGTCCCCAGTAAGGTGTCCGTCGCCACAAGCGTTTTTATTGTTGCCGTAACAGCCTTGATTGCTTCGGTGGGGCATGCCGTGCGTTTTTCACAGGCCGGAGAGGAAACCCTTGCGCTCGTTTTGTCTATAGTTGTTTTCACCATCCCCGGTGTGGTCATTGGGGGGCAGATAGGGTCTCTCATCGCCTCGAAAATTCCGCAGAAAGTACTGGAGAAAGTGCTGGCTTTTCTTTTCCTAGGAGTTGCTTTATTAATGATATCTGAAACGGTATACCGTTTGTTTTTTAGTTGATATCTCCAAAAATATTAATAAGGCATCCAGATATCAAAGGTCTCCTCGGAGTTCCGGAGTGACAGTCCGCAATTACATCGAGGGTCCCGTCTTCGACCGTAAGCCTGACAGAATGAGATATGCAGCCAAAAGATGCTGAACTCGGGACGAAGCCCGGAGAATATTGTAATACTGCAGAAAGCTCAGACTGCAAAGGAGAGACACATGAGAAAGAATATACGGTTTGTAACGGCCTTTCAGTTGATAATGAGTGTACTCGTGCCCATGAGCAGATAGCTGAAGCAGGCGAAGAGGCTGATGTAGAACATAAAGTTCATGGGAAATAGTATAGCGTATTTTTATGTGAAAGTGAATTAAAGGATTATTGCTCACGGTAAGGGGGGGAAGGGGGGCACGAACCCGAATCCGCGGGCCAGTAATCCGTAGACCAGATGACCCTCAGCTATGTACATCCCGCTGCTCATACCCTCCGCATGATAATCATCGGCGCGAATAAATGGAAAATTAATCCGAAGCGTCAAGGCGAAAACTGAAAAAAGGCCCGCCCAAGAAGGGTGAGCCCCTTTTTGCCGGAGACCGGTTCTGTAAGCTGGAATTGAACCGGTACGGTCAATAGCATCTT
>CAYWIK010000012.1:0-14061 GCA_964458315.1 uncultured Spirochaetales bacterium
ACATCAGGTTAGAATTGGCATTTTCCATACTGATATACATTGAATCGGGGGGAAGATGCCGCGGGTCCCGGTATGCGTCGAGCTGCTCCGGCAGCACCGATAAGAGGTAGTCGTAGGTATAAACCGGTGCTCCGAAGTGGAGCGCCAGGACCAGACCGTCACTGGGCCGTACATCGAGCTCTTTGGTCCGGCGCCTCCTGCGATAATAGAGCTTCGCTTTGTACCGGTCCCGGTCTCTCCCGTAAATAAGGAGGGAAGATACGATATAGCCGTTCTGTTTCATAAATGTTGCAAACAGATCATGGGTGAGCGAGCGGGGGGGATGGATATTTTTCAACATCAGAAGAATTGCGTTTGCCTCGAAAGGCCCCAGCCGGAGAGGCAGAACGTGACTGTTTTCCGGCGGTTTAAGCAAAATAACCGGCATTTCCGCACTGGAATCCAATGCGATCCCCTGAATGGTAAGTCGTACAACGCTTTTTTTCATGACCTCTCCTATAACTATAGCACATTTTTACGAACTTCCAATTTATTTACTAGTTGACAGAGGATATCTGTAGAAATACACTTTAAACACCAATGACAGGCTTCCTTACAGATGCGGATTTTGAAAAATTCCGTCAACTTATATATGATGAAAGTGGGATACACTTTTCCGACTCCAACAGATCCATCCTGGAAAGCAGGCTCAAAGAACGACTAAGAAAAGCACAGGTCGATACGGTTTCAGATTATTATTCGCTGATAAAACAGAACGGCGAAGAAATGAAAATTCTCCTCGACAGTGTAACGACCAATCTTACCCGGTTTTGGAGAAACCTAGCCCACTTTCAAACCTTCGAAAATTTTGTGATACCTGAACTCGTCTCCTATAAGAGACAACAGGGAGAGAAAAAAATAAAACTGTGGAGCGCGGGCTGCTCGACCGGCGAAGAGCCTTTTTCCCTTGCTATCGTTTTAAAGGAAAGCCTTCCGCCCGATTTCGGTATTGATATTACTGCATCCGATATCAGTCTCAAATCCCTGATGATTGCAAAGGAAGGCTTTTATCCTGATACAAGAATCGGGGGGATACCTGAGCAGTATCTCGCAAAATATTTTGAAAAAAAGGGAAAAGGCTACCAAGTATCGAATGAAATCAAAAAACTTATTAAATTCGATTACCACAATTTAAAAAACGACAGCGGGCTGCGAAATTTAGACGTTATCTTTTGCCGAAACGTCATTATTTATTTCGATGAGGTTGCCCAAAAGGCGGTCATCAACAGGTTCTGGGACGCTATGAGCTCCCATTCGTATCTGTTTATTGGGCATTCGGAGTCTCTTTTTGGAATGAATACCCATTTTGAATTTGTAAAGACCGAATGGGCCACGCTCTACAGAAAATTCTTAAACGATTAGGAGATTATTGTGCCGAGCAACACCGTTTCTGTTTTAATAGTCGACGACAGCGCACTCATGAGAAATTTGATAGGACGGGTCATCGAGGGAGAAGAAGGTCTGTCTGTAGCCGGAAAAGCGATGAACGGTAAGTTTGCCCTCCAAAAGCTTGAGAGACTCAACCCGGATGTAATCATTCTCGATCTCGAGATGCCGGAAATGAACGGAATAGAATTTTTAAAAGAACGGAAAAAAAGAGGAATCGATGTTCCGGTGGTGATTCTTTCGTCTATTGCGAAAAAAGGGGCAAAGATCACCATGGAAGCGTTGAGCCTCGGCGCATCGGATTTTATCATGAAACCCTCCGGGCCGGTTTCCGAGGACATCAAAACTATCGGCAGACATCTATCGGACGCCGTCCGAGCGTACGGACTCAATTATCAGAAAAAGCGGGGGATTGTCATTACCGAAACGCCGGCTCCGCAAACCCAGGCCCGGCGTCGGGCGGTGGAAGCAGATACGGCGGCCGCCCTTGGTGAGAAGGAGAAAGCTGCCGTAAAGCCGATCGAGCCGCTTGCCGAGTTTCCCGAACGGAAAGCAGCTCCTATAGAAATCGTGGCGATCGGAATTTCTACCGGCGGGCCCAATGCCCTGCGGGAGGTGTTTTCCCAGGTCGAAGCGGATATGCCCGTCCCGATCGTGGTCGTTCAGCACATGCCCGCCGGGTTTACCGAGGAGTTTGCGAAAAGCCTGGATAAGATAAGTCCCTTGGAGATTTCCGAAGCAAAAGACGGAGATGTGCTCAAGCCCGGCAGGGTGCTGATCGCGCCGGGAAATTATCATATGGAAGTAGAAAAAAAACGACTTGCGCCGGTGGTGACCCTCAATTCAAATCCGCCGGTAAACGGCCACCGGCCGTCGGTTGATGTGCTTTTTTCCTCTATTGCGAAAAACTTCGGCGGACGCTCCCTCGCGGTAATTATGACCGGAATGGGAAAAGACGGCGCTCGTGAAATCGGCGAGATTCGGAGAGCCGGCGGTATAACGATAGCGCAGGACCAAGGCAGCTGTGTTGTATTCGGCATGCCGAAGGTAGCATATGACAACGGGTTTATTCAGCATTTAGTGCCCCTTAAAGTGATAAGCGGGCTTATTGGAAAAATAATTAAAGAAAATAATTAAAACGTGCTGTATATTCAGTTGTAGTTAACGCAGGCATGAAGGATTTAGAGATTTTTAAACAGGAAAATTTTTCCCAATTGCTGTTCGAAGGCGCCAGGGACGCCTTGCTGATCGAGGATGTAAACGGCAGAATTATCGAAATAAACAATCGAACGGAAGAACTCTTCGGATATACTAGAAATGAGTTAATCGGGATGGAGTCTTCAGAACTCGAAGCGCCCGAGTCAAAAAAGAAAGAAATGCATAAAGATACCGCGTATCCGGAAACGACCGAGGGATCGCTGTTCGAAACTATTGGCCTCACTAAAGAGGGGAAAAAGATCCCCCTCGAAATCGCAATCTCGTCCCTCGAACACAAGGACAGCTCTTACTATCTTCTTATTATTCGGGACATAACCGATAGAAAAAGAGCGGAAGAAGAACTGTTTCGAATGGCGAATATCGACCCTTTGACCGAACTTCCGAACCGCCGGTATATGCAGAAACGGATGGAAGACGAGAAAGCCCGGTCCGAGAGAAGCGGAAAGCCTTTCGCGCTTATTATGTCGGATATCGATGATTTTAAAATGTTTAACGATAATTACGGACATGACTGCGGAGACTATATTCTTGTCCAAATTGCAAAACTCATTAATTCGATGCTCAGAAAACAGGACATTGTCTCGAGATGGGGCGGAGAAGAGTTTCTCTTCCTCCTGCCGGAAACCGACCGGAAAGGGGCCGTAAAAACGGCGGAAAAAATCAGAAATTTAATCGATTCAAGGGAATTCGAATATAACGATAATCGGCTGCATCTTACCATGACCTTCGGAATTGCCGAATGCTACGGCTCCGATGAAATAAAAGAGCGGATCAAAGCCGCTGATACGGCGCTCCTTCTCGGAAAAAATAAAGGAAAAAACAACGTTATTACTCTTTCGAAGGGAAAGCCGCGTTGACTTGACGGGCCATCCAGGAAGCGCTTACGGTACCGGTCTTTTTTGCCGTGATTAGTCCATTCGGACCGATTACATAGGTGGTCGGTACGGAATCGATTTCATACCGGTTTGCCGCAAGCCCCTCTTCGTCAAGAAGTACCGGAAAGGTGATGCCGTACCTTTCGACAAACTGTAAAACCGGTTCCTTCCCCTGTTCCGATTGAAACAGATTGACGGCGAGGATTTGGATATTCTCTTCACTGTATTCATTATAGAACCGTACCATTTCAGGAATTTCCGCCCGGCAAGGGGGACACCAGGTTGCCCAGAAATTAAGAAACACGACGCTTCCGTCATAATTGCTCAAAGCATAGAATTCTCCGTGGATATCCTCGAGAACCACCTTCGGCGCAAGCATACCGGGCAGAAGTCCCTCTTCAACATCGGATAAAAGCTCTTCCGCTCCTCCGCGCGGCGCCCTCGGCGTTTTTTGGAGCACCACGAGATTTGTAATAAGGCCTAACAGCAGCGCAATTCCAAGTCCGGCCCCAAGAGGTATGATAAATCTGCCTGCCGGCACCTTTTTTTTTCGCACCGCCAGCACAAAATATAAAGTGCCTGCGGCAAGACCCAGCAGCACACCGCCGACGCCTCCGGGCATGTAGAGAATCAGCAGAGGGGATTCCCGCACCGCCTGAAATTTAAAGAAGAGAGGCGAAATTTTCCATCCCCCCACAAAAATCAGGATAGCGTTTGCAAGGAGAGAACTTATTTCTTTACGCGCATCCTTTTTCTCCTTCATCATAAAAAAGAAAAGCAAGTAGCCGATGATAAGACTACAGGCAATAAACAGCCAGGTGAGAGGCAGAGTTAAAGGGCCCAGTGAGAGAGTTGCACCGCGGTACATACATTTTATAATATACAGAGAAAGAGAGCGTGCGGCTATGGGGCAGCATCTTTATCGAACCAGTCATGGCAATTTTTCAGGACGATATGATATGATGGCAAAAGCAGGATGTGAGTAGATGGAACAAAAAATCCGAATTGTGTGTTATGGAGATTCCAATACCTGGGGATTTGATCCGGTAACGGGAAAAAAGCTCCCAAAGGATGTCCGCTGGCCCGGGGTCCTGCAATATGCTTCACCCCGGGCAATCTCCGTAATCGAAGAAGGTCTCAATGGAAGGACCGTTCTTCCTTATGCACCCCGGGGAAATCCTTTAAACGGGGCGGAGTATTGTAAAAAATGTTTAGCTTCCCATGCACCAGTCGATTTTTTAATCGTTTTTCTCGGCATCAATGATCTGTTCCAGTATGACAGCCCCTCTATCGATACAATCACTGCCGGTTTGGAAAGGATGATCGGCGGTCTCGACGATACCCTCTTCACCGACAGGCTTTCCTATAAAATCCTCCTCCTGCCTCCGCTTCCCGTAAACCGGAAGATGGAATATGCCGAAATCTATATACAATTTGTAGAGCTGTCCGAAACTTTTCCTGAAAAATATGCCTCTCTGGCTGAGCGTGCCGGCACGCTTTACGTGGATATTTCTCATATAATTGAATCGAGCCCGATAGACGGGATCCACATCGATGCGGACGAACATATCGTTTTAGGCGAGTATGTGTGTGATTTCCTGCGGCAGAAACTCGCCGGCGACGGAGTCGATTTTTAACAATGAAGGCGTGGCACGAAGATAATTCTTTTTGGTGCAGCATGGCGCCAAAACTTTTTTCCAAAGAAAAGATGGAGAAAGCCTTTTCAGAGGTCGATCAGGTAATTGAATTAAGCGGCATTTCCAGGGGAGAACAGGTTCTCGATCTCTGCTGCGGTCCCGGACGTCATGCAGTCGAATTTGCCCGCCGGGGATACAAGGTTACCGGGGTCGATAAAAACCGCGAATATCTAAAAGAAGCGCGCCGCAGGGCGGCGGCGGAAGAGACGGAAATCGATTTCATCGAAGAGGATATGAGAGTGTTTCGTAAGCCCGGGGCCTTTTCAGCGGTATTCAATCTGTTTAATTCTTTCGGATATTTCGAAGACAAGGCGGACGATCTGAAGGTTTTACGGAATGTATATGAATCCCTCGTATCCGGGGGAATATTTGTCCTTGAATTGATGGGAAAAGAAGTCCTTGCCAAAATATTTTGCGAGCGTGACTGGTATGAAGAGGACGGGGTTATCTATCTCGAAGAATCCCGGGTAACGGATGATTGGAAGCGGGCGGAATCTCGTTGGATTAAACTCGATGGCGAAAAAACGGAGGAGTTTACCGTTTCACATCGGCTCTATTCCGCCCGGGAGCTTTCGGACCTATTAACCGAAACCGGTTTTCGTGATGTTGATGTCTACGGTTCCCTCGCCGGGATTCCCTATGACCAGCACGCGGAACGGCTCGTTATTCTAAGCCGGAAACCCCGGAGCTAATTCATGCACAGCTTGAGGTTCGGCCGTTCGTGCATCCACGCCATGAAATTCTCTTCGAGTTTTGTTCTATAATCGAGAATATTGTTTATGTGATCGAGGGTCGTCCGCGGCGTTCCCCCCTTTTCCACCCTTCCTTTTCCCGCGTTATAGATCGCTATTGCAACGATCTCGTTTTTTCCTTCCCGCAGGCACCATCGGAAGTGGGCGAGACCGTATTCCGCGTTTATTTTCGGGGTAAAACATTCCGCAGGGGACAATGTAGGAAAGGTTTTTGAGTTGAGCTGGAAAAGACCCCGATCGATGGTGATCAAATTTTGATTGACCGCTCTCGGATTGAAGCGGCTTTCTCCCCAGGCCAGTGCAAAAGCCAGAGCCAGGGGAATATCGTTTGCCTCCGCGCCCCGGAGTATGGCATTGGATACTTCGGAATTTCCCGTAAGCTCGGTGTAAAAATCAATCACCGATATCCTGGTTGTCGGGTTTCTATAGAGCGTAAGCCCCGGGTCGCCGGATGAAGAAATTTCTACAGAAACGGTAAGAGGTTCTGTTTCGCTTACTATTTCCGTTTTTTTTCCCTCTTCTTTATTATCGATCTCGTTTTTAACGACGATGTTTGTGCTGCAGTTGAGAAAAAGAGGAAGCGAGAGTATCATAAGTAATCGTTTATAAAAGTTTTTCCATATAGTCACATTCCCTCCTATGATCGTTCTATGAGAACGATGTCTCTTGTTCGAGGTATTTATATCTTTTCTGATTTTTTTATACCGTACCCTTATTTTTTATCGATCGAGCATTTTATCAATAAGATACGAAAGGTCAAGCCCAAAGGCAAGTCGATTCTACAGAGAAATTACACCAGCTCCGCCACCATGTCCCCCACTTCGGTAGTGGAATATCCCATCTGTCCTGCGCCGAGGCTTTTAAGCTTGGAACCGGTCACCTTCATGACCGCCTGCTCAATTGCCTGCGCCGCCTCCATTTCACCAAGGGTATCGAGCATCATGGAAGCCGCGACAATCGCCGCGAGAGGGTTAATGATATTCTGTCCGGTGTATTTCGGCGCTGATCCGCCGATAGGCTCGAACATGCTCACTCCTTCGGGATTGATGTTGCCCCCGGCCGCGATGCCCATGCCGCCCTGGGTCATGGCTCCTAAATCGGTAATAATGTCGCCGAACATGTTGCCGGTAACCAAAACATCGAACCATTCCGGGTTCTTGATCATCCACATGCAGACCGCGTCTACATGATAGTAGTCCCGCCGTATGTTCGGATAATCTTTCGCCCCGATTTCGTGGAACGCCCGGTCCCAAAGATCGTAGGTGTAGGTCAGGACATTGGTCTTTCCCACCAGCCCGAGGGTATTCTTTTTCCCTTTCCGCACGGTATATTCAAAAGCGTAGCGGAGACACCGCTCCACCTGATACCGATTATATACCATGCTCTGAACTGCCACCTCGTGCGGCGTGCCTTTCATGGATATGCCGCCGGTGCCGGTGTAGATCCCCCCGGTGTTTTCCCGGACCACTACATAATCGATTTCTTCCGGACCTTTGTCTTTTACCGGTGTCCACACCCCGGGATACAGTTTGACCGGCCGGAGGTTGATATACTGGTCGAGTTCGAAACGAAGAGTAAGAAGAATGCCCTTTTCCAGCACCCCCGGCTTTACGTCCGGATGTCCGATGGCGCCGAGATAGATTGCATCGAACTGCTTCATCTCTTCCGCCGCGCCCGCCGGCAGAGCTTCCCCGGTCTTGAGATACCGGTCCCCTCCATAATCGAAATCGACCGTGTTTACTATGAATCCGAATTTATTTGCGGCAGCCTCTATCGCTTTTTTTCCTTCCCGGACCACCTCCGGACCTGTTCCGTCTCCGGGAATTACCGCTATATTGTATGATTTGCTCATTGTGTGCCCCTTGATTCAGCTGATGTTCTCCATTAGATTTAACTAATCCTCGAGCCGGATTCAGTTATAAAATATCGGGCCGGGAAAGTCAATGTAACGGACAGGAGTGTATGAAAAAATATACCTTTCCTGAAGATTTTATTTTCGGTACCGCAACGGCATCGTATCAAATCGAAGGTTATCCCTTAGCCGACGGGGCATCCCCCTCGGTGTGGCATGAGTTCAGCCATATTCCGGGAAAGATCGAGAACAACGACAACGGCGATGTCGCCTGCGATTTTTATCATCGCTATCCCGAGGACATTAAAATGATACGGGAAATGGGGTGTAACGGTTTCCGTTTTTCCGTATCATGGCCGAGAATCGTCCCGGAACCGGGTAAGATCAACCAAAAGGGCCTCGACTTTTACGATCGGGTTGTAGACGAGCTCCTTAAAAACGGCATCGAGCCGATGTGTACCCTATTTCATTGGGAAACACCGGCGTGGCTTGAGAACATGGGCGGATTTGCCGTACGAGATTCGGTAGAGCATTGCAGGTTTTTCAGCAGGGCGCTTTTTGACCGGTTAGGGGACCGGATCCCGAAGTGGGTCACGATCAACGAACCGATGGTGTATTCAGTCTACGGCTATTTTTTCGGTGAGTTTCCGCCGGGCAAACGGTATAATTTTAAAGGTTTTTTTAAATCGGTCCACTTTCTTCTTCTGGCTCATGCGGAAATTACCCGGCTCTACCGGGAAACGGGGCAAACGGGAAAAATCGGCATCTCACAAGCCCAAGTCTGGATGTCTCCCTTTCGGAAGGAAAATCCGAAAGACGAAAGGGCGGCGGCAACGATGGATGCAATCGTCAACAGGATGTACATCGACCCCCAATTTTTCGGGACTTATCCGGAGCGTGTGCTGAGCATTGCAGGAAAACGGTTCCCTAAAGGGTTCGAGAAAGACCTGCAGGAGATGAAAGAGCCGGGGGATTTTGTAGGAATCAATTACTACATGCGGCAGGCCTACCGGCACGCGCCGCTCATCCCCTTTACCGGGGCGAAACTGATGGATGTACCCGGCGCGGAAAAAAGCGAGATGTGGGAAGTTTATCCGAAAGGGCTCTACAATTTGCTTATACGGCTGCGGGATGAGTACGGGAATCCCGAGTGCTACATTACGGAAAACGGTTATCCCCTTCCGGAGAAAGACGGGGCGCCGATTATCGACGACGCACCCCGGATAAGCTATCTTGAACGGCATTTCAAAGAGGCGGCGAGGGCGATCGAGGACGGAGTTGAACTCAAAGGATTTTATGTGTGGAGTCTTATGGACAATTTCGAATGGGCGTTCGGCAACCGGATGCGTTTCGGACTGGTCCGGACCGATTTCGAAACCCTCGAACGGACATGGAAGCAGAGCGCTTACTGGTATAAAGACCTTATCGCAAAGCGGGCCGTATGAAACATCTGCCGGTTGTACTGTTAATCGCGGTCATCGTCCAGGTAAGCTGTCAGGTATTCAAGATGATCTATTATTCCTTCCGGGTCGGCAAACTGGAACTCCGGTATCTGACCACCACCGGCGGCTTTCCCAGCGCCCATTCAGCTTTCGTGACGGCCCTGACCGTGTCTGTGGGCATACGAAACGGTTTTCTTACCGACCTTTTCGGCATGAGCGCGGTATTCGCCGTCATCGTTATCTACGACGCCATGCGGCTTCGAAGTGCGGTGGAACGCCACGCCAAACTATTAAACCGGCTGGTAGCAAAATATTATCCCGAAGAAACAGCAGGTTTAAACGAAATGATCGGCCACAGCCCCGGAGAAATTGCGGCGGGAATAGTGATAGGCGGACTTTTAGGCGCGGTTTTTACGCTGTTTGTATTTTCTTAAAACCGCGAATATTCAACAATTTCTTCGAAATCGATTTTTACTCTGACGGTAGAAACATACTTGCCCGAGGCATATCGGCAAACAGGAGCTTCGAGGAGCACCACATTACCGCGGATTTCCTTCGGTTTGTTGTAAATCCGCTTCCGCAGGTAGCCGCGGATCGCTTCTTTCATTGCCTGTTTGTGGGCGTTTATTTTCTCCGGAGGACCCGCGAAATAATCGGCGGACCCGGTTCCCGCGGCGGCGGGGAAGGTGTTTGCGGACCAGAGATTTAACCGGAGCTTATGGTGTTCCTCGAGACTGCAGGAGACGGAAACGCGGACAATGCTGTCTTCCTCCCGGGTGTCACGGATCTGTATCTTCTCCTCTCCCCAGGGAATGAGGGCGGCCGGTTCGAGGGTGAAAATTTCTTCCACCTCCCGAACCCTGTCCGAAGGTGTGTAGACGAATGAGAACCCGTAGATCATGCCCGAAAAGACGAACCGGGCCTCTTCGAGCATCTGTTTGATCGCCTCACGCCGGGCAGGTCGGCCGTACTGTGCCCCTTCGATAGTCATCGGTTCATGTTCATACCAGAATGACCCGTAGAGTTTCTCCGGGGTGTTGTTCAGCGCCTCGGCGGGAACATAGTGGACCGCACCGGTTAAAAAGGCGGCGATGGCGATAAAAAGGGCTTTCGCGGCATAAAAACGCATCTACTAGTATCTTCGGTTGTTTCCGAAGAAAACTTTGATAGGATTGATTTGCTGCCGGATGAGAAAATAAAGATACGCGACGGCAAACCCTGCCAAATGGGTAAGGTGCGCTACCCTGCTGCGGGTCGCGAAGATCTGAGACATTAGCTCGATTCCCGTATATATCAACACCAAGATCGGCGCCCTGATCGGCAGAATTCCGAAGACAAAGATCCTGGCATGGGGAAATAATGTCGCGAATGCTAGGAGCACGGCGAACACTGCTCCGGAGGCGCCTAACAGCCAAACCTGGGGAGTGCCGCCGAACCAATATACCGCAAGGGAAAAAATTCCTGCAACGGTCCCGGTCAGAAAATAGAAAAGCAGAAATTCCCTGCTTCCCATCTGTTTCTCGACTTGTACGCCGAAAAAGAAGAGGCCGATCATGTTGAACAGAATATGGGAAAGGTTTCCATGGGCAAACATATAGGTGACAACCTGCCAGTAGAAATGCCGTTTTACTACCAAGATCGGGTTCATTGCAAGGAACATCCGGGTCGACGGTGCAATACTGTTGATCAGGAATATCAATACGTTGATCCCGATAATGATAAAGGCCGCATAGGAATAGCTATACGGCAGTGTTTTTCGTAACATTGGTGAACTCATAGTCTAAAAGTACGGGCAATCAGCCGTATGGTCAATATGAAATTTTTTCGTTAGGCTATATCTGTAAAGTATGTATGAAAAACCGGACTATTATGCAAAATTGGCGAAAAAAGAGGGGTATCCTGCCAGGTCGGTCTACAAACTTAAGGAACTAGACGAAAAACATCGGCTCATCAAGCCGGAATCGACTATTCTCGATATTGGCGCGGCCCCGGGAAGCTGGAGCCTCTACTGCCGCCGGAAACAGAAAGGAAGAGGAAAAATTGTGGCGGTGGACCTGGGACCGGTTCTTCTCCCGAAGGCGGAGAAGAACCGGGTTATTTCGATCGAAGGCGATATTTTAGATGCGGAAATCAGGAACAAAGTCGCCGGGTATGCCCCTTTTGATTTGGTATTAAGCGACGCGGCCCCCCCCACTACCGGCAATAGAACGGTGGACAGCGGCCGCTCCTACACGCTTGCCGAAAATGTTTTCTTGCTGAGCGAAGAAGTCCTTGCTCCCGCCGGCGTTCTCCTCGTGAAGATTTTTCAGGGAGGCGGCGAGCGCGAGCTTATGGATTTGATGAAACCGGTTTTTTCCTCGGTTAAAATGGTAAAGCCGAAGGCGAGCAGAAAGAGCTCCTTCGAGGTGTTTCTCCTCGGGAAAGGAAAAAAGGAGTAGACCGTATTGAAGCGGGACTGCCGCAGGGGTTTATGAACGCTTTTTTCGTCTGAATTTTTTATAGCTTTCGGAAATAGAGCGAAAAGAAAAATGTTCGGGAACCGGATCGTGTCCGCCGGTAAAAAGCCCGCCTGTACATCGGGCCACCCGGGTAAGGGAAAGCAGAATACCGGCGAAAGGCCCGTGTCTTTTAAGTGCATCCAAGGTATATTGAGAACAGGTGGGAGTATAAATACAACTGTTTGGGATGATCGGGGATATCAATTTTCGGTAGATGAATACCGGCAGCATGAAGATGATGCTTAAGGGGAATAAAATCCAGCGGAGGGCTTTTCTAAAGGGCGTCTGCTCCTGCATCTGTCTGTAATCATATATAGGATATCGGAAAAATGTCGATACTAGAAGCGCGTAAGTATGAAAAAAACAACACTCATTCTGGTCCTTCTCATGTTATTGTATCCAATTTCTCTTTTCTGTTTGGAAGAGAGCATTGTGATCGGCAGGGAAGATAACTGGAAGGATGTAAATACGTATTTAAGCCGTAATATCGTATTCCAGCCGGGAAGACAAGGCTTTTCCGATATACTCTTAAAAGAGGCGGAATATTCACCGGACAACGGCACGGATATGCTCTTTCATTTTAACCAGATGCCTCTCTTCGAGGAGAGCGGACACTATTTTGTCGATGCTTCCACGGGTAATATCACATCAAAAGTAAGCAGATACGGAGAAGGCGCTGCGCTTTTTCAACGGGAGAATGTGATAAGCATAACCCCGGGAGAGGGAGCGTTATTTTCCCCCGGGACAAGCTGGCGCGACTTTTCTATCGAATTTTGGCTCTATCCCGCGAATCTCGAGGAAGGGGAGGTTTTGTTTTTTTGGCAGGGCTCGGAACAGCGCGGTGCACGCTTGATAACACAGCAGGTAATCTGCACGGTGCGAAACAGAAAACTGCTGTGGGAGTTCAATAACTTTTTTCAACTTCCTGAAGGTGGGGAATACCGGATTGCGTTGACAGGAGCAAGTCGGCTCATCCCGAGAAAATGGAAGCACCATCTGATCCGATTCGACAGTACAACGGGCCTTTTGGAATATTTGGTAGACCGTGTTCCGGAAGGGGTCGTCTATGCAAGCGAGACCAAGCAGGAGGACGGTACGGTATTATTACCTAGCATCGGGAGATTCTCCAGCGAACCGATCAAAATTGGGGAAAAATTTACCGGACTTATCGATGAGTTTCGGATCGTAACCCGGTTTGTAGAGGAACCCTCGACGGCAAAATATTATAAAACCGGCGGCAGCATGGTGACCGGGCTGTTCGATCTTGGTTACAACGGCTCCCGTGTAGTCTCGATCAAGCCTCTTCACAAGGTCCCGGAAAATACGGAAATACTTTATTTTTATCACACAACCGACATTGCCCGGCCTCTGCAGGCGGATGATCCGGGATGGATTATGATCGAACCGGGAGAAATCGCAGATGCAAACACGAAAGGTCGATACGCACAGCTCATGGCCCGGTTTTTTCCAGACGGAAAGGGGAATGAGACCCCCATCCTCTCACAAATCACCCTTATCTATGAACCCGATTTTCCCCCTACCGTTCCTTCCGGTGTCTCCGCGGAGCCGGGAGACGGCGCGGTTACTCTGACTTGGGACCCCGTGGCGGATACCGATATCGGGGGTTATATGGTCTACTACGGCGCCGAACCGGGTTCCTATTTCGGCAAGGGAAGTTCCTTAGGGGATTCTCCGGTGGATGTAGGGAATTTGACGGAAGTTACCCTGTCCGGATTGGAAAATGGGAGGCTTTATTATTTTTCGATCACGGCATACGACAATTCAGCCCCTCCGCATTACGGCGATTTTTCTCGTAAAGTGAGCGCTCGTCCTGTGCGTTCGAGGGAGGGACGGTGAACTATCAGGACCTTCTCTCAAGGACACAAAACGCCTTAAAGATCGAAGATTTGGCAGTTGCCGAAACTTTTGCCTTGAAACTCCTGGAGCAAAAGCCCGAACATCCCGCAGTTCATACCCTTTTAGGAAATATTCTCGCGAAACAGGACAAGTTCCGCGAAGCAATCGAGGAATATAAGAAATCGGCCCAACTGTTTCCCAATAATCCCGAAGCCTTTAACAATGTCGGGGTCATGTATCGGTTTTTAGGAGAGATGCAAAAGGCGGTAGAGGCTATGGAACAGGCCCGCCGTTTGGCCCCGCACCGGGGAGACATCTGCTACAATATCGGGAATATATATAAGCAGACCGGGGATTACGCCCGGGCGATCGATCATTATCGGGAAGCCGTCGAGCTGGATCCCAACTTTGTCCTCGCGTATAACAATCTCGGTACAGTGTATGA
>CAYWIK010000012.1:14161-15573 GCA_964458315.1 uncultured Spirochaetales bacterium
AACTTTTAAACAGAGATCCGGAGAATGCAAGGGCGAAGAACAATATCGCCGTTGTTCTTTCCGGTCAGGGCAACATTGAAGAGGCGGAAGCCTACTACCGTGAAGCCCTGGAGATAGATCCGGAATACGCAAAGGCTGTGGTCAATTTAGGCAGATTGTACGAGCAAAAGGGAGATTACAAAAGAGCGATCGATGAACTTTTAACCGCATTGGAAAAGGAGCCGAATGACGATGACGCTCGTTTGAGTTTGAGTAGGGTGTACATCGAAACGGAACATTATAAAGAAGCCCTTGAAAACTTAGATCGGATATTAAAAAGAAATAAAAACAACGGCGAAGCCTATGCGGCAATGGGCGCCCTCTATGCAAAAACAGGAAAACACGAAAAGGCGGAGAAGTACTTCCAACAGGCGCGGAAATTCGAACCGGGGAATAAGGATATATTTTTTCAGTTTATCAATTTTTACCGGGAAATAGATAAACTCGAAAAAGCCGTTCAGGTGTGCAGGGAGCTTATTGCCGCATACCCCGGCTTGCTCGAGGCCGAACTCCTGCTGGGGGAACTGTATTTTGAAAACAGGCAGTTCGGCGAGGCGAAAACCCATTTTCAAAAACTCCACGAATTGTATCCTTATGATCAAGGCATTCTCACGCGGCTCATTCAGGTGCTTGACGCCCTCGGCGAGAGAGAAGAGGCGGTGCATGCTACAGGATCTCTCGTAAACCTTCAAGGAAATAGTGAAAATGAAGAAGACCTTGACCGTTTGAATAAAAGCCTCGAACTTTATGAACAGCTTGCGGAAGGTGTCGAAAAAGAGAACCGGCAAGCGATCGAACAGAGCCTCGGCGCTTTTGCTCAGATGCGGAAAGCGGCGAATACGGCAGAAACGGTTGCGGAGCGGGAGGAGGACAGCCTGCTTTTTGAAGAAATTCCGGGCCTCGCTTCTGAAACAGTCCCGATTATCGATGTTGGAGGAATTGATCCGGTTATAGCGATTCTCGAGGACGAAGAGACAATCAGCTTGTCTGAAGAGGAAGAGGATATGGATTTTCCCATGGAGGATGAAGACATTGAGAAAGAGGAGCCGAAAATAGAAGCCGTACCGTTTCGGGAAGCCCCGCAGTTCGATACGCAGCAACAGCAACAGCCGTCTCCGCCCCTGCCGGAGCGCCCGGCCCCGCCTGCACAGTGGCCGGCTCCGCCGCCGCCCCCCCCGTATCCCCCCCCGCAGTATCCGCCGGAGGGCGAGTGGCGGAGAGAACCTCCGCCGAGGAGGGAGCCGCCTCGGGAACCGGAGCCCGAACTCGAACCGGAACCCAGTCCAGGGCCGCAGCCGGAAGCAGGGCCCGAACTCGAACCGGAACCCAGTCCAGGGCCGCCGCCCGAAGCAGGGCCCGAACTCGAGCCGGAA
>CAYWIK010000012.1:15673-19925 GCA_964458315.1 uncultured Spirochaetales bacterium
GAAGCAGGGCCCGAACTCGAGCCGGAATCGGGATCGGAACCGAAAGAAGAACCGCCGGCCGACGCCTTGGATGAAGAGCGTGAAGAACCGCTGCCTCAGGAACCGGCGGAAGACATACATACCGAGGATTTCGAGTCTAATGCGGAGGGATTATTCCTCTATCTGGAAAAATTGTGCAGGTTCCTGCCAGAAGAAACACGACGAAACTTCCTCGAAAGCGGAATGAAACTCAGGATAAGCTCGCTCCGGTCTCAGATCGAAGGGCATCCGGGATTACGGAGGCTTATCGAGTCGAAGTATTCTACGCCGCAAGGGGAGCACAAGGAAAAAGTAGAATTGACGGGTGAACGATTAAAAGGTACTCTTGACTTTATAAGAAATTTAACGGCCTTTCATCCGGACAAAGATACAGGTTTTGCGTTGAGCCATAAACTTGGAAGCTTAATGAAATCGATGAAGGACACGGAATATGCCGGCGAACAATAAATTACAAGCAATTGTAAACTATATTGAAAAAATGCCCAGTCTGCCTACAACAGTTACAAAAATTATGCAGATCTGCAATAATCCGACCACCTCTCCTGCGGATTTGAACAAGGTAATCAGCCTTGATCCTGTGCTCATGGGAAGGGTCATGAAACTCATCAATTCGGCATACTACGGGTTGTCCCAAGAGGTCACTTCACTGGTGCGGGCAATTATCATGTTGGGAATAAATACAGTTAAAAACCTCGCTTTAAGTACAGCGGTTTTGGGAAGCTTGGGTAACAAGAATAATTTTCAAGCCCTCAATATGGAAGGTTTTTGGCGTCACTCCCTCTGTGTGGGGGTCACGGCGAAAATGATTGCAAAAAAACGAGGGACCGATTCGAAACGGTTGGAAGAGTATTTTATTGCGGGGCTGCTGCATGATATAGGAAAAATCCCGCTGAATAACCGGTTCTCCGATGAGTATGTACTTACCGTGAGCATCTCGGACAAGGACCATCTTCCCCTTTATAAGGCGGAAAAGCAGGTGATGTCCCTGGACCACGGGCAGACCGGGATGATGATCGCAAAAGCGTGGAAACTCGGGCCGGAAATCAGCGACTCCATCGAGTATCATCATAAACATAATGAATATGAAGGAAAGGAAAGGGGGCTCCTTGATACAATTGTCCTTGCAAACTATTTTGCAAACATTGCTGAAATGGGATTTTCGGGAGACCGTTATCCGGAAAAACCGGACGGCGCTATTTCGCAGCGCCTGGAGACTGATATCGATTATCTTGATGAGATCGAAGATACGGTGAAGGAACAGATCGAGAAAGCGAGAATTTTTTTGCAGCTTTCACAGTAGGATAAATGATGAATATACGCATTTGGGGTGTTCGCGGTTCGATTCCGTGCCCGGGGCCGGAGACGGTACACTACGGCGGCAATACAACATGTCTCGAAGTACGGTTCGAAGAGGAAGATAGATATATCATCATCGGCGCCGGTTCAGGAATCCGGTCTTTAGGCAACTGGATTGTGAAAAATGAGCTGCCGAAAGGACCGATACGGACCCAGATATTCATTTCCCACACCCATTGGGACCACATCATGGGATTTCCTTTTTTTACACCGATCTTCATTCCCGGGACCGAACTGACTATTTACGGCCCTGTTACCTACGAAGAAGACGGTCTCGACAAGATTATCGGAGGGCAGCTTTCATACCGCTACTTCCCGGTCCGGCAGGTGGAGCTGGCCGCGAAGATCGACTATGTTACCCTTCAGGAAAGCTCCATGGACCTGGGCAACGGCATTTGGGTAACCACTAAATATTTAAACCATCCTATTCTCTGTTTAGGATATCGGTTTGAATACAAGGGAAAAGTTTTTTGTACAGCATACGATACCGAGCCGTTCCGCAATGTGTTTCCTACCGATCCCGAAGACCCGGATTATGACCGGGACGCGGCGGAGGAAGGGGAAAAAGCCGCACGTGAAGAAAACGAACGGGTTTGGAATTTTTTACGAGGCGCGGACCTCCTCATTCACGATTCTCAATACACTCGGCAGGAATATGTTACCGGAAAGATCGGTTGGGGGCACTCCTATTTTGAATGGGTCATAAACTGCGCGCACAAAGCCGGAGTTAAGAAACTTCTGTTATTTCATCACGATCCGATGAGGACAGACGAGGAGCTTACACAGTTGTATAAACATTATCTATCCCTTGTGGAAGGAAAGACCAACATGGAAATTGCGATTGCCCGGGAGAGGGAAGAAATAATTCTGTAATTGTATAAGGAAGAGAGTATGGCCCGGAATGTTCGTGAATATAATGTAGGAGATATGATTTTCAAAGAGCGGGAAAAGGGAGAGGAGATGTATGTTCTTCTCGAAGGGGCAGTGGAGCTCAAAAAAAAAGTGGAAACAGGAGAGCAGCTCCTCAAACTGGTGGACAGGCCGAACGATTTCTTCGGAGAAATGGCCCTGATTGACGGCAATCCCAGGTCCGCGGCCGCGGTGGCGGTCCAGCCGACAAAACTGCTGGTGATCGACCGGCCGTCATTTGAAAACATGATCCTCACCAACGGCAAGTTTGCATTAAAAATTATCAAAATTCTTTCCGAACGGATCCGCTTGTCGAATATCCATATTTCAGAACTCGCCTCGGAAATTCCGAGGGAGCGCTGTTTTCGCGGAATGGCGGATTATGCGGTCAAACACGGAGAACAGATCTTTAACGGCGGCCTCAAGATCAATATCGCGGCAATGTCCGAATGGGTAAACAGCCACATGGGGGTATCGAAAAAAGAAATTGCAAACTGTCTCTATCGGTTGATCAAGGTGAAAGAAATCGACTATGCGCCGACCAGCGCAACCTCCAGAGAGGAGATCGTCCTGCCTCCCAATTTCGTGGAGCGGCACGATCGGCGGGCCCAGGCATAGACTTACGAAT
Source organism: uncultured Spirochaetales bacterium (assembly GCA_964458315.1). Classification (GTDB taxonomy): domain Bacteria; phylum Spirochaetota; class Spirochaetia; order SPDA01; family CAZSGZ01; genus CAYWIK01. The sequence goes on from CAYWIK010000012.1 coordinate 18,606, forward strand.
ACTTCTGCAGAGCGATCGTGGTGTTGTGGCCGCCGAAACCGAAAGAATTGCTTAAGACCTTTGATACAGGAATTTCCCTCGCCGTAATCGGAACATAATCGAGATCACAGACAGGATCGGGGTTTTCATAATTAATCGTCGGAGGAACAACTCCATGATAAAGGGTGAGAACCGATGCAACCGCCTCGAGGGCGCCGGCCGCCCCAAGGGCGTGGCCGAACATCGATTTGTTCGAGCTTACCGGTACCTTTTTTGCCGTATCCGTGCCTAAAGCAATTTTTATCGCCTTGGTTTCAGCTGCATCGTTTAACTTGGTGCTCGTCCCGTGGGCGTTGATGTAATCCACATCTTCCGGATTGAACTCTGCGTCTTCCATTGCCCGTTTAATGCACCGGGCCGCAGGTTCGGCATCTTCGGGGGGGGCGGTGATATGAAAAGCGTCGGAAGTACGGCCGTACCCTACAATTTCCGCGTAAATTGCAGCCCCCCTGGTTTTCGCCCGCTCGAGTTCTTCCAGGACCAGGACCGCGGCTCCTTCACTGATGACAAACCCGTCCCGCTCCGCGTCAAAAGGGCGCGACGCTTTTTCCGGTTCATCATTTCGAGTGCTCATCGCGCGAAGAGCACAGAACCCGCCGAGACCGAGATGTGTAATGGCCGCTTCCGCCCCTCCCGCTGCCATGACATCCGCTTCGCCGGACTGAATTATTTTCAGGCTTTCTCCGATTGCATGGTTTCCGGAAGAGCATGCTGAGGCGATGCTGAAATTCGGGCCTTTGCATCCATGGCGTATTGCGATCCGGCCGGGAAGCATGTTGGTAAGGGTCTGAGGAATCATCATCGGTTTAAACTTGGAAGGACCTGCTTCGAAAAAAACCTTGCTCATCTCTTCATGAATTTGCAGCCCGCCGATTCCGCTTCCCATGATCACGCCGATACGGAACGGATCGGGATGATCGCCGTCGATTCCGGCATGTTCGATCGCCATGGCTGCGGCACACATGCCGAAGATCGAAAACGGGTCCTGTCTTCTGATTTCGCTTTTCGAAATATATTTGAGCGGGTCGAGATCAGTCACTTCTCCGCCGATTTGGGTGGTGAATCTTTCGATATCGGGAATTTGCTGAATTTTCCGGATTCCCGATTTTCCGTTTGTAAGATTTTCCCAGAAAGTATCTATTCCGGAACCCAAGGGTGAAACGACACCAATCCCGGTAACAACGACGCGCCTTCCGTGCATTTACTTGCTCCTATGGAGTATATTAGGGAGTAAATTATTTCAACGGGCAAAAAAATGCAAGTATGGCGGAGGAGATAATT
>CAYWIK010000012.1:20025-37766 GCA_964458315.1 uncultured Spirochaetales bacterium
AGACGGTACCTGATTTTAAAAAAAACATCTATAATAAAAATAATGAGACGAATGCTGAGGCTTACGGTGATATTCCTTATCTGCTGCCGCGGTACAATTGGACCGGGTTCGGCCGTTCTCGCCGCAGAGGAATATCTGCTTACCCCGGATACGGTTTCTCAGGTTTACCGGACCGGTGAGGCGGACCCTGCAATTTTTAATATACCCGAAGATGTGCAGAGGCTTTTAGATTTTAATCCCCGTATCGGCATGAAGGGGCTTGTAGATTTTTTTCTCGAACAATATCGTGACGAATATCGCCTGGTAAAATGTTTCCACGATTGGATAACCGAGGAGATTGTATACGATCCGGAATTTGATGATACTTCGGCATGGAAAAACGGAAGGGAGAAAATTCCCCCTTCCGTGATCATCCTCGAGCAGAAACGGGCCGGCCATCGGGGCTTTGCCCGGCTTTTTTCTGAAATGTGCACATTGGCAGAGGTGGAAGCAGTTACGATACACGGCATATCCAACAGGAATCTCGGGCCCGATCTGAGGCCGTCCGAACATTCCTGGAACGGCGTTAAGATTCGAGGCGCCTGGTATCTCGTAGATACGGCCCGTGATGCCCGGAATCGGAGAGTGCGCGGCGGCGGGGTCGAGACGGGTCTCTACTCCCACAAGGAGCTTTTTCTCAAACCAGAGGCGAAAATTCTCATCAACTTTCCGGAAGATGACCGTTATCAGTTTCTTGAAGAAAAGGTCTCGAAAGAGGATTTTTTATCGGGTCCGCTGCTGGAGCTCGACAGCGCCCGGTACGGGGTCGTATACGCCGGCCTGCGTCAGCAGGCGGAAAACGGCGGAAGCGGATTGACCGCCGCCGCTGAACCCGAAGACGGCGGGTCTCGGTATCTCCGGCGTAATCAGGCGGCGCTTACAGGCGGCCGAGCTTCCTTTCTTTTTTCCGTTCCCGAAGATGTGCGCTTTCAAGTCCGGCTTACCGACGGAGAGGGAACCCGGTTTCCGCGGTACGCATTTACCCACCGCGAGGAGAACAGGAACATCTGCACCTTCTCTCTACCCGGGCCGGGGGAGTATATTGCGGAAGTTTACGGCTTAGAAAATGGTGAGCTGACCGGTTGGAAGCACCTGTTTTCCTGCGTCGTGGCCGGTCAGGAAAAAGGGCCGACTCTGCCGGTGCCGGGTCTATTTTTCAAGACATACGGCTGGAAATGGAGCGGTCTCGAGGCCGTTTCTTCCCGGATCGGCTTTTCCACAGGCGGCAGATACGTATCTCTGACTCTGAGAGCCCCCCGGGATATCGAAGTCGAAGCAACAGTGGAGACAGCCGGGGGAAAGGATGTAGAAAGCTGGGTTTTTACCGATTACCCGGATGAAGGACAGGTAAAGTTCACCATTGTTCCGGAGGAGAGGGGAAAATTTTACACCACCTTACGGGTGAAAAGAGAAGGGGATTCCGGCAAGGAGGCTTCCGAGGGGAGTTTCTCGGCCATGGAGTTTGCCTTTGTAAACCTCGCAGTCCCGGGGAGTGAAGATTTTCCCGTGCATGAGCTGTTTTTCCGAAAACCGTTCCTTGAACAAGGCTTTCGGTTCATTTCCGACAATTTGATGCACGCCGCGGATGAAGGATATTACCGGGTGACCGTGGCCGCGCCGGAAGGTTTTTTCATGGATGGGGAGATGTCCGCGGCCGGCACTAACATTGAGTTCACCTATGAAAAAGAGGGAAATGTCTACAGTTTCTATTTTCTTCCGGGGATCGAATCAACTCGAAAGGGTAAACTGTTTAGGATCGACCGGTCAGGCGGAAAGGAGCTCCTTGCGGAAATTATCCTGCCGCGTTTCTCCTCGTTTCGACCCTCCGTCCACGAACCCGGATGGATCTACAAAAAAAACGGATTTGAACGGGCCGGAATTATCCTCCTCGAGGAAAATATTCACCGCGCCGGAGAACCGGGATACGCCTACTGCGCGTTGGAAGTCCCTTTGGGCATCGACCTTTTTGCGGAATATATTCTATTGAACGGGGAGAATGTCTCACGGTCTCATGTGGTTGCCGGCACTCCGTCGGCGAAAGAGAAGCGGTTTTATTTTCGGCTCCCCGACCAGGGGCCGGGCATCGTCACCCTGTACGTTCAGAATTCCGCTGCCGGAGAGGCAGGCGGGCCGGCGGCGCCGGTCGAAGTGCTGGAGTTTGCCCTCTTTCCTACCGGATTTGCCCGTAAAATTCCACCCCCGGGTGAGGTCATTTACTACCGCGATTTTTTCCGGAAAGGATTTGCTCATGTGCGGGACAATTTAGCCGGTACGGAAGCGGAGCGTTTCGAGATAACGATCAAAGCCCCGTCCCTCTATAGTTTGACATGCAGGATATCAACCGAAGACGGGGAAGAATTGCGGGACCGTTGCAGCTATCGAGTCCGGGGGGAGGAGTACACCTTTATTATCGATATTCCCCCGGAAGAAGCGCGGTGGCGGGTCGATATTTCGGCGGCCGACGAGCAGGGCGCGGTTACTGATCTCTGCTGGTTTTTACTTGATCATGTTTCTAATGGTCGTTTATGAGATGATGGCGGTAGTCGTGGGCGGTCATAAGATTCGAAAAAGCACGCTGGACTACTTCGCTTAACGCCGGATGGATGTGCATTGCGTCGAAGGGAAACCGATTGCGCGGAGAATACATACAGTTGATGATCTCCTGTATGAGTACGGAAGCCTGGGGACCGACGATATGAGCCCCGAGGATTTCCCCGGTGCCGTTTTTAAGAATTACCTTTACAAAATAGTTGGATTGTTCTAAGCCCATAGCAATACCTTTTGCGGTGCTGCCGTATTTTACGATCCCGATTAACACATTTTCCTCATCAAAGGCGGCAGCCGCCTCTTCTTCCCCCATGCCGACGGAAGCTATTTCCGGGTAGGTAAATACCGCGTGGGGGACTGCGTGATAGTCTACCGCTGCGGGTTCGTCATGGTCGGCGACGGCGTTATGATAAAGGATCTCCGATTCGTAATTTGCCGCATGTTTAAAGAGATGTTTTCCCGTAGCGTCTCCTAAAGCCCATACGTTCGGCCGGGAGGTCCTTAAGTGTTCATCCACCTTGATCCACCCATTTTTATCCGTTTCTATTCCGCCTGCTTCAGGGTCGAGAAGGTCTGAATTGGAGCGTCTTCCGGCAGCAACGAGAATTTCATCAGCAGTAATGGTAAATATCTCTCCGCTTTTCCGGTCCCGGGCGGTTACATGTTTGCCCCCTTTCTTATTTTCCGTGCGGATTACTTCCGCGTTGGTACGGATAGCCATGTACGCGGAAAGCTCGGTCTGCGCTACCGTGGAAATTTCCGGTTCTTCGTCCTTTAAGAATTGAGGATTTCTTCCAATAATCGTTACCTCCGAGCCCATGGCGGAAAAGAAATGCCCATACTCCGCCGCGATATATCCTCCGCCGATGATTGCAAGCCGCCTCGGAAGGGTTTCAAGATCGAGCACTGTATCGCTGGTCAAATATCCGGTTTTATCGAGGCCGTCTACAGGAGGGATCAGGGGGCTCGAGCCGGTGCAGAGAAAAATCGTTTCGCCTTTCACTCTTTCTTTCCCCAGGTCGAGGACCCCGGGCTCTATAAACCGCGCTTGGGCTTGGTAGTAATCGAGAATGTCGGTATTTTTCAAATTTTCCCGGATTGAGTTCATTTCCGTGAAAATATGGAGACGCATCCGTTCCATGATCGAACCGAAACGGACGGTATTGATCTTGGCATCGACACCGAGGTGTCTGAAATGCTCGACCTCCCGCACGCAGTCGGCGGGGTAGAGGAGCATTTTCGTGGGTATGCAGCCTTTATTCAGGCAAATACCGCCGGGTTCGTCTTTGTCGACTACTGCGATGGCCGCGTCGGGACGGTGATGCAGGTACGGTTCGATCAAGTTCATTGCCGAACCGGTTCCGATCACAATAAGATTATATTTTTTCATAACACCATTTACTATACCCGAATTGGGCTGCCGAGTGAATTCCCCTGCTAACTACCGTGTGCTTGCAGAAAAGTGATCAGCTCGCTTTCGGTCATCGGTTTACCGTAATAATACCCCTGGATGATCGTACAGCCGATTTCGTGGAGAAACCGGACCTGTTCCTCCGTTTCGGCTCCTTCCGCAATGATCCTTAAGTTGAGTCCCTTACAGAGGGAGACGATAGTACGGACTAAAGAAACGTCAGAAGGGTCGTTAGGAATACCGGTAATAAATGCACGGTCGATTTTAATTGTCTTTATCGGAAGACGCTTAAGATAACTCAACGAGGAATATCCGGTCCCGAAGTCGTCGATAGAAAAATGGATTCCCCGGTCGGAGAGTTCGTATAGTTTCGAAAGAATACGTTCCTGGTCTTCAAGAAAGAAACTTTCGGTGATTTCTATGTGGAGTTGTTCCGGCGGAATGGAATGTTCCTCTAAGGTGCCGAGGATAAAAGAAACGATATCTTTTTCTAAAAGTTGTTTTACCGAAAGATTGATGGAAATCGGAATATTTATGTTCTTACCGCCTAAAAACCGAATGCGCTCGCATACATGCCGCAGAACCCATGCGCCGAGGGGAACGATGAGCCCTGTCTCTTCCGCAAGGGGGATAAACCTGGCCGGGGAGACATTTCCGAGTTCCGGATGTTCCCATCGGACCAGGGCCTCCGCGCCCGCGACAGAACTCCCGTTTTCGATTTGGGGCTGATATACGACGGAAAAGTTCCCGGCATAGACCGACTCCCGAAGGGTAGTGGTTATTTTCATTTTTTCCAAAGCGATTTTTTGCAGCTCTTCGGTGAAATGCTGGTATCTGTTCTTGTTCTTCTTTGCTTCATACAGGGCGGTATCCGCGTTTTTTATCAAAGTTTCTACGGTTTCGCCGTCCTTCGGATAGACGGCAATGCCGATGCTCATGCTCACATAGATGGAACGTTCAAGGACCTGAAAAGGTCCGGCAAAGCTTTCTATGATCTTTTCCGCGACAACAGCCGCGTCGGTTTCCTCCTCGATTTTACTCAAGACGAGGGTAAATTCGTCGCCGCCGATCCTGAATACCGTGTCTGAACTGCGTACCGTGTCCTGCAGGCGTCCGGCAACTTCGCGAAGCAGTGCATCCCCGGAGTCGTGGCCGAGGGAATCGTTAATGTCTTTAAAATTGTCGAGGTCGATGAAAAGCAGCGCCCTGGTAAATTCCGCCCGATATCGGCTTGCCTGTTTTATTATATCCTCGAATCGTTCATAGAAAGATTTTCGGTTCAGCAGACCGGTGAGCTGATCGTGATATGCCAGATAGATCAATTCCTCTTCCGCGTGTTTTTTTTCGGTAATGTCTTCCGAAAGCCGTGCGATCCTGAAGGTCCCTTCTTCTTCCTCTTCAGATATAGGAAAAAACCGTTCCCGGACCCATCTCTGAACATTATCGTTTTCAAGGCAAATTCGATATTCGATGGATGTCTCTTCCTTGAGAGTATCTTCCCTCATAAGCGATTTGATTTTCTCGAGGTCTTCCGGATGGATCGTGTTTTCCCATGGTTCCAAAGAGTTGTAAAGGGGGGCCGCACTCTGCTTCCATATTTTTTCATATGCCGGAGACACGTAGAGGAGTTTGTTTGTTTTAGCTTCAATAAGCCAGAACACCTCGTTTATATTATTTGCGATTTGCAGAAACCGTGCTTCCGATTTATGAAAAGCATTGTATGCCTGCTCTACCTCCTCCGCCTGCAGAATAAATTTCCGCATAACCGCCCCCATGGTGAGGAGAATGAAGACCGTTACCCCTACGGCGAACCTGGGGAAGTGGGCGTTCGGGAAAATAAAGTGCGTCCTGGTATAGGAATGAATGATATCGTCTGCCGCAGTGAAAACGGCGATGCAAATACCTGCAAGAATGGGAAGAAGAAAATCGGCGGTTTTGTTCCGAAATATATCGCGGACCAAAAAGATGATGAAGTACACAATGTATATGCCGAGGAGGATGTCCCGGACCGTGTATAGAATACCGTGCGCCCCCCTGCCGTATGTGCTTTCCCGGTACTGCCAGCCGATGCTCGGGGAATTTATAGATATAAAAAGGTCCGGTTTGATGAAGGCGGCGACGGTAATCGCCGCGGCAATTATCAGCCCCCCTCCAATGAGCGCATTATTGATTCGGGCCGGCAGGCCTTCTTTTTCGAGAAGGGAAGAGATAAAATAAGGAATTGCCGGGATAAAAAAGAGTCCTGCAATCTGTTCTATCCTGTGCATCTGCCTCCCAAAGACAACATCGTGATGATAACTCCCGAAAATGATGATAAAAGTTTCGGATATAGTGAAAACGAAGGAGAGTACACAAAAGGTGAACATCGAGGCATACAGTTGCTGCTTTGTTTTGGAAAAAATATAGATAAAGAGGATAAAGCCGGTGAACAAAATACCCGTGCAGATAGAGGGGCTAACGAGTTCGCTCAAATGAATCGGTATTTCGAAATCCGCAGGCATTGGTTTATCCGTTTTTAAATACGTCCGTGTAGTTGAACTGTCTCCGTTTCTCATACGTAAGATTACGGATAGTCTTGATTTCGATCAAATCGGCCGCGTAACTTCTTTTTGCGTCGGTCCCGATGATAAGGACCAAATCATCTTCGGACATATAGCCTTCCTCGAGGAGTTCCTCCATGGATTCGTAGATAAGCCGCGACGGCTGTTTTGCATCCTCCACGTAACTCGGGTAAATTCCATACTGCAGCGCCATAAGTCGTTTCGTATGTTTCTGGGTACATTTTGTATAAATAGGAACTTTTGGTCTGTAGGAGGAAACCAGGCGCGCGGTGGAACCCCATTGGGTCATCGTGATAATCGCCCTGATCGGGAGCCGCTCGGTCGCTTCGTGGGCGGCCTGGGAAAGAAACCGCTGGACCGGATTTCTCCACATGGTAGGGCGCTGTTTAATGTAGGGAGGTTTTTTTTCTTCCACGCTGCGGATAATCTGAGACATCATCTTGACCGATTCCAACGGATAGCGGCCGAAAGCGGTTTCGCCGCTCAGCATGACCGCGTCGGAGCCGTCGAACACCGCGTTGGCGACATCGTTGATCTCCGCCCTGGTAGGCCGAGGGTGATTTATCATCGTGTAGAGCATTTGTGTGGCCGTTATCACCGGCTGGGCCCGGTAAATACATTCCGAAATGATCCATTTTTGAATGACCGGCACTTCCCAGAGAGGGATTTCAATGGCCAGGTCTCCCCGGGCGACCATCAGGCCGTAGGCTTCGTCTAAAATTTGCGGGAGATTATTGACCCCTTCCTGGTTCTCTATCTTCGCAATTATTTTAGTTGTGTCGTTGTCTTTATCGAGAAGATTTTTGATTGCCAGGACATCCTGGACGTGACGGACAAAGGAGTGGGCGATAAAATCGATTTTTTCTTCTTTGGCGAGTTTTATATACTCCTTGTCTTTGTCCGTCAGACTCGGCAGATCCAGGGGAATTCCGGGGGTGTTTACGCTCTTTCTGCTGCCGATCTCACCGCTGTTGACCGCCTCGCATTCGAGGGCGCCCGCATTTTTTCCCAGCACCCGAAGTTCTACATCGCCGTCGTTGACAAGGATCTGGGCCTGGGGAGGAATTTCATCTACAAACTCCGAATAGCTCACCCGAAACGATTTATTGTTCCCGTGGTACTCCGTGTCCATCGGCAGGATATCCACCCGGTCATCCGCTTCGAGCTGCAGCGGTTCTTTCATTGCCTCGGTCCGCACCTCCGGCCCTTTGGTGTCGATGAGCACGGCGATTTCATCGGAGATTTTTCTCACCGTGCCGATCACCTCCATAGTTTGTTCCGGTTCCTGGTGGGCCGTATTGAGCCGGACTACATTTACGCCGTTTTCCCAGAGTGCGCGGAGAAATGCCTCGTCACTTCTGAAATTTGCAATCGTAGCAACGATTTTTGTTTGCTTCCTGAACATATCATCCTATTATGATGCAGGGGAAAAGAAATTGCAAATTGATTTTACTCTTCATCTTTTCCGGACGAAAATATAGAATAACCTATGGCCCAATTTGAGAATTATCTAAAACAGCTTCCCGTTATTCCCGCGGTGGCTAATAAGATTCTTCACGAAGCGGAGGAGATGGAAGAAATTTCTTTCAAAGAATTAGAAGAGATGATCAAAGTCGATCCGCTGTTGACCGCAAAGATCCTGAAGGTGGCCAACTCCGCTCTCTACGCCAGGCAGCGGGAAATTACCACTCTGCAAATGGCGATTACCCTTCTTGGATTTAAAAATATTCGAAGCCTCGTCCTTCTGACCATCGCTTCGAACATGTTTGCCAAATATAAAAAAACCGGGTTTTATGAACAGTTCTGGAAACATTCACTCTTGACCGCTTTCATTGCCCGGGAATTGATCGCGAAGAAAGTGAAAAGCCTTGCTCCGGATGAAGGATTTCTTGCCGGACTCCTTCACGATATCGGACAGGTGGCGATGTTTCATGCCAAACAGCAGGAATATCTGCAGGTAATCGAAGAGCGGGCAAAACAAAGCGGGAATCTAAAGGAGTTGGAACAGCGTTATTTTGAGGTGACCCATAAAGAGATCGGCGCCGAAGTATTGACCGCGTGGAATTTCCCTCACATGTACGTAGATGCCGCTCGCGAGCACGGGATGGCGAATATCACTTCGGAACACCGGACCCTGATCATCACCGTGAGTATTGCGGACATCCTCGCTGTCCGGGTGGTGCACGGCGATTTTCCGGAAGAAAAAAAACCGCTATTGTCCCGCCTGCTGCTCTACCTGACTATTCCCCCCGAGAGCATCGATTACTACACAGGAGAGTTCATCGAAAAGCTTAAGAGAGACCCGCTGTTTATCGAATGCAAAAACCTCTTCGATCTCTCTATGGGGCAAGCAGCCTAGGCGTTTTCGCATTCACGCCGAAATCGAGGGTCATCGACCAATACATGAGCTCATCCGTTGCAGGGCGGCGGGTACTGCCTCCATAAAGCCGTATGTAATAACTCGTTCCTCCCTTTACTAGATCGAAGCGTCCCGAAAACTCCGCCTGAAGCCCGGCCGGCGGTTTGGTGGTCGCCAGCCGCTCCCAGTATGAACCGATATAGGCGGAAAGGGAGATCCCTAAACTGTTTCCCCGAAGCAGATTCAGCCATGAGGAAAATACCAGGCCGCCTTTTACCGAGAGCACGCTGTCGGGAGCATAATAGCCGTTGTCGTTTTGCCATGACGAATGCGAAGAGTGTTCGAAATTGACATTTTGAATGATGCTCAGGGTAGTCCATGGACGGTCGAACAAATGGATGCCGAAATTGATCTCTTCCAGTCCCGCAGCGATGACATTACCATCGTTAATTATTTCGAGAGAACCGTAGACCCGGGCAGAGGAAAACCGGAGAAAGGGCGGTTCCAGACCCTGGAGAGAATAAAAACCGGACAATTCAAAAAAATGTTCTTGTAAGAGGCTCCTTCCGGGTACAAAGGTTTCCTCCATTGGCTGCCATCGATAGTTCAACGTTACTCCGGCATAATCCGGGGTAAACCGCAGCGAACCGGTTACCACCGGCGCAATGTTCCACAGGGAGAGAAAATACCCCATGGTGAGAGGGTCGGAACTGGTACTTAAAATTCCGTCTTGAAAAAGCTCGGAAGAGAGGATAATTCCGGCCCCCGGAGTCAAGGTAAGATCGATAAAGTAGAGATCGATTGGGAGTTCTAAGGACAAACCGTGGAGCTGATGAGCGGAAGGGTCCTCTGTCGAAAAAGTTTTATACAAACGATACGCGTCAAAGGAGTAAATCCCGGTCCAGGAGAGAAGGGTGGTAACCGGCGTAGTAAGAGACAATTCTCCTTCGAACCAAATTCTCGAAGTATCAGCCAGCAGAGACGAGGCGAAGGTAAAGGAGTCGGGATGCTGTCTTGCAAGTTGGTTGTAGTAGGCCGCCGCGTTCGGGTAGAAAGGGTCCTGTACGTAGATCGCTTTATACCGTTTCATGGCGCCTGCCCAATCACCGTACTGCTGCCGTACTACCCCGAGCCTGAATTTCGCGTCGATATTCCATGGGTCGATTTCGAGTACCTTTTTAAACTGGGCCGTGGCCTCAGGGTACATTTCTTCTTCCAGGTAATATTTCCCCAGCTCATACCGAAGCAGATAAGTGTCCGATTCGAGCAGAAAGAAAGAACGGACCATCCGGTTATATAAAACTTTGTGAAGCTGATCGAGGTCCTGCTGCATGGTCTTCGCTTTTTCGTCCGCTTTCCGTTTCATGTCCGGGAAGAGCCGCTTCACTTCCTCTGTCTCATCACGTATTTGCTGAACCCCCCGCGGCATGCCGGAGAATTCGCTTTTTTCCGCGTTTAAATCCTTGAAGAGGTTTACGGTTTCGTCCAGATAGGGAGCGTATTCCAGAATTGCTTGTTGGTGCGCGTTCAGCAGTTCCGAAGCTTCCTCCCATTTCCCCTGCCAGAGATAGGTTTCGAACAGGGCGGACAGTGTGGGATTTTGCGGATGTTCCCCCTCGGTCCCGCGTTTCAAGAGGAGTGCGGCGGTGTCCAGCCTCGATTCGATTTGATAGATCCTGCCGAGAACGTGGGCGGTAAGGGAAGCTTCGGTTTTTCGAATTGTTTCCAGTTCCGCGATGTGAAAGGACCGGTCCCAGCTCCAGTCTATATCGGAAACGGCGGTTTGAAAATTTTCCTCGTCGGTTTCTTCTTCCGCTAAGATTTTTTCTACAGCGGCGGCGGTATCCTCGTATGCGTACGCGGAGGCCTCCAACGTATCCGCGAGCGCTTTCTGTCGCTCGAGAAAGAGGGCCAAATTGTTACGCGCTTCTTTAAAAGCTTCATTGACTTCCGGGTCGGGAGCCTCCTCGGTTTTTCCGTCCTCCATTTGCTTTACGGCGGTATCGAACTCTTTAACCAATGCTGAAAGTCTGCTTTCCCGTTCTTTTATTGAGCTTGAAAAGTTGTGAAAATGGGTTAGATATATGTGCACGGAGTCGGCCAACGCGAGAAGGTCCGCGGATTCCTTGTCCAGAGAAATGAATTGTTTATAGGTATAGGCCCCTAACATATGCAAAAACTCACGGAAAGCTTCCTTTTTTCTCCCGTTCCAAAAGTAGGTCTGGATGAGGAGTTCCCGGAGCTGAAGATTGTCCGGGTTTTGCGCAACCTTCTGCCGGTATTCGTTGAGGGCGGTTTCCTGCAGTTTCTGTTTTACCGTAAAGGCGTCAAGATATCTGCTCAGCCGGTCCGAGGGTGTGAAGGTCCTGTTGATTTTTCCGAGTACTTCCTCTGCTTTTTGCTGATCCCCGAGCTCCGTGTAAACAGTGATGAGCCGCAAATAAAGCTCCAATACTTGCGGGAAAGAACCGATGGCCCGTTCATAGGTCCGTCCGGCGCGTTCGAGATAGCCGTTTATGCGGTAGGCGGAAGCGAGTTCGATCATTTTTTCCGGATCTTTTCCGGCAATTTTTTCGGCCTGTTCGAAGTAGATTTCCGCTTTTTGCTCCTCCGATTTCCACAGGTGCGTGATGCCGAGGTTTACCGTCATGCCTAAGTGGTCGGGATGGTGTGTCAGCCCGTCTGCGTAAAATGCTATCGACATCTGATAATTTCCGGTCCAGGCGGCAATTTTTCCCGCCTCCTCCCAAAGCTCTCCGTTTTCCGGAGCCAGTGAAAGGGCGCGCCGGTACTGATTGAGCCCCTCTATTACGTCCCCGCGCCAAAGCCGGTTTTTTGCCGCGAGTATAACGAACCGCGGATCCTTTGGGCGCTGAAGTTGGATGCGCTGGATCGTCTTGAGGGCGTTGATGTAGTCACCGATCAGTGAGTAAATGTAGGCCAACCGCAGGTAGTGTTCCGGATTTTCCGGTTCGGCTTCGATGGCCTGTTCATAGGTTGAAATCGTGTTAAATTGAATATCCGTGCCGGCAGTGAGGTCAGGCGGAAAGCGGTCAGGTTTCGGTTCCCCGGGTTTTTCGACGGCATTCTCTTTTACGAAAAAAAGATTGTCCAGATAGAGTACGAATCGGCCGTCGTAACGCCTTTTTTCCCGCACGTAGAAACGGATACTGTGGGTGCCCTGTTCTAATTCGAGGGTTTGCATCTCCACCCAGTAGAAGGTGGGAAGGTATTGTCCCCTGACGGCGACATCTTCGCGGAAAACAGGCCTTTCTTCACCGCCGTCGAGGGAATAACTGAAGGGCGATGAATAGGACGGATAGAGATCTTCCCGCGGCCCGGGAGGGGTCCCCCCGTACCATAATTGATATGTTCCTCCCTCTTCAACGTAAAAGAGATACTCTGCAAAGAAAGGGGAGCTGCCTTGCAGTCCTACCGCGCGGTTGAGCTGCAGCGTACGGGAGCCGGAAGCGGCGTAATTAAGAGTAGGCTCCACCGCAAAGTTAGTCGTCACCGCATCTTCTCCTTCTATGAAGATGATGTTTGTATTGGACGGCGGGAATTCGGGAGAAATTCCCCGGTTTTGTGCAAAAAGCGTCCCCGGAAAGAAAAGGAACCCGAGGATGAGCACAATTTGCCGTTTTTTGTTCATTTTATTCAAAATTTTCTTTTACCCCCCTCGATTATTCTTTTATAATATCTTACAACGGAAATGATAGCCAGTAAAAGAAAAATACACCTCATTGAGGCGCTTTTCACACCTTTTGTCCTTTTCGGGATCAACCTGCTGTTTCCGGGGAATCCCGGTTTTGCCTCTCTCTTTTTTCTTCCCTTTACAATCATGGCGATGTTTTTTGCAAGCTTCAACGGTACCCTCTATGGGTTTACCGCCCTCGGTGTTTCAATCTTTCTCTTTTCGGTCCCCCTGCCCTTTCTCCTCGATTTAATTTACCGGACCGGCCTTTCCCCCGAATACTGGCATCAGCTCCTCCAGGTCGGAATGATCGGGCTCCCGGCGGCGGCGCTTCTGGTCTACCTTTTCGGCATGCTCCGCAAGCAGTTTGCCGGCGCGCTTATTACAATAAGAAACCGCTACCGGGAGATGGTAAAGCGGAACCACCGGCTTTCCGTACAGTCACGTTCTCTCTACCAGGTGTATCAGGAACTGGAAGAACGGCTGAGCCGGCAGCAGGAATCGATTATGTCCCTTTACAACCAAGTGAAGCGGGTGGATACAGTGAGCGTATCCGCGGTTTTAGGGGTTCTCCTTCAAACGGTGCAGCAGTTTACCAAGGCAAGCAGCCTTTCGGTGTGGAAGCACACCCCGGCCTTGGGCACCATGCAGCTTACCGCTGCCCGGGGGTGGGGAGGGGAAGAAAACCGGGAAGCCGAAATCCCGATCGAGGGTTCCATCGAGGGGTGGGTCGTGCGGAACAACAAATATTTTTCCGTAAGGATGCTTCTGCAGTTCGAAAACTTAAAACGCATCGATCGGGGAAGAAACCTCATCACGTTTCCCATTGAGATCGGAAACTCAATTTGGGGGGTCCTTAATATCGAAGAAATGCCTTTTATTAAATATAACCAGTACAGCGAGCGGCTTTTGTTTATCATCATCAGTCTGTTAGAACCTCCTCTGCAGAAGGCCATTGAATACGAAGATATTATACGGAAAGAAGAGTTCGACACCCTTACCGGCCTTCCCCTTTTTTCGAGCTTTTACAAAATGCTTTCGGAAGATTTGAAGCGGAAACGGACCGAGGGGGGAACACTGACAATGATGATTATCGAAATCGTGAATTATCCGCAGCTGGTGGGTGAGTTCGGAAAAGAAAAGGCCCATCGATTTCTCCCTGAGATCGTCAAAGCGGTAAACGAGGCATCCGGCAATGCAGGCCAGTGTTTTCGCTATAAAGAGGACAACCAGCTCTGTTTCATTTTTCCCAATCTCGACTACGACGGCGCTTCCCTCTACTGCCTCGAGATACTCGAGTTGATGAATTCGGAAGGATGGGAGATTGAAGGACAGCCGGTGATGCTGGAAGGGATTATTGGATTTTCTTCCTTTACCGGCACCCAAAGCGCGGACGAATTGATTGACAGTGCCGAAAATCTGCTTGCAATGCAGAAGGTTTAGAGAGAAAAAGGAGGATATGTGTCCGATAGACTGCGCGACCGGGAAGGTTTTAACTACATTCGCAGGAGATATGAATACTTCCAGCCGAAAACCCCGAGGGCGGCCTTAAGGGCGGTGGCCCAGAGTGCGGCGCCGCCCGCCGCCTTTGTATACCGGGCCACCTCGGTAAAACCGCTGTACGAAGAGCCCTTCGATTTGGAAGAAATTCAGCGGATTCTTGCCCGGGAAGATATCGATTTAGAAACCCTCCTCCTGCTTATCCGTATTCTCGAGCAGCTCATCCCGGCAAGGGACGGCGAGACCGCCCTGTTCGCAGCCGAAAGCCTCAATGAAATCGAGAATAGGTTTACGGAACGGATCGATTCCCTTAGAAATGAGCTGGAAGCGGGCGGAGGACCTGATATCCGTCGGGAGTTGGGTAAAAATCTTTTTCAGTTAGCCCAGGTGAGCCGCGGCCGGCAAACGCTTAAAAATTTTTATCTTCGCGAGGCATTCAATTGTTTCAATTTCCTCACCAGAGATGAGGCGGCGGAGCAGCAAGATTTTGTTTATCTTGTCAAAATATGCCTGGAGCTCAAGCTGTTTGCTCAGGCGCACTCTATTCTCGAAAAGGCGGAACAGACGTTTGGTTTGGACAGTACCATTCAGCTTTTGAAGGCGGAAAACGAATTTTATAGAAAGAATTTCAACAAAGTCATCGAGATGTGCATGGAGTGCGGGCCGGGAAATTATTCGGCGGAACAGCTCCAGATTATAGATTTTTGGAAAGGTCGGTAGTCTAATGAGCAGGCTGCGCGTGTGTCTCCTCCTCGAGGGGTCCTATCCGTATATTACCGGCGGAGTCTCCGCGTGGGTCCAGGACCTCATCTCGGGACTGCCGGATATCGACTTCGTACTCTTCACGCTCTCACCTTCGGAAAATCAGGAATTGCGGTATACCCTTCCGTCGAATGTGACAGGGCACAAAGATGCGGTTATCTGGAAGCGGTATAAATCAACGGTGAAACCGAAAAACATCGAAGAGGTCATGACCGCCGTTCGGGAGTTTCATTCGGCCCTTCGGGTCGGGACCATGCCGGGCAATTTTCTCGAATTCCTTGCAATGATCCCTGAAGAGTTTTTTCTCCACGATATCGCGGCAATACACGACATCGGGTGGGGTTTGATTACGAAGAGTAACGAAGAAAATAATCCCCTCTATCCCTTTACCGATTACTTCTGGGCCTGGAGTTCCGCCCACACCATGCTCTTTACCACCCTCGGAACGCCGCCGCCGGAAGCGGACCTCTATCACGCGGTCTCCACCGGTTTTGCAGGAATCGCGGGGATGGCCGCCCGGGCGCGGCGGAACAAACCGTTTCTGCTTACCGAGCACGGTCTCTATCATAAGGAACGGGAAATGGAAATCGGGAAGGCAAAATTTGTCCGGGGATATCAGCGGGACATGTGGATAAAACTTTACTCCAATGTGAGCAGGCTCTGCTATCACTACGCCGACAAGGTGACGGCCCTCTTCGAAGAAAACCGGCAGAAACAGATTCAGCTCGGCGCGGACGAAGCCCGGGCGGTGGTGATCCCGAACGGTATCGACGTGCAGCGATTTACCATACAGCGGGAGGAGCGGGAAGGGTTTCACGTCGGCCTCGTGGGAAGGGTCGTGCCGATTAAAGATATTAAAACCTATATTGCTACGGCGCGCATTATATTAGAACGCATACCGGAAGCGCGTTTCTACTGTATCGGCCCGACGGACGAAGATTCCGCCTATTATCACGACTGCAGGCTTATGGTGAAAAGTCTCAGGATCGAAGACCGGTTCGAGTTTACCGGCAGACAGAATGTACTCGATTACTACAGTTTTCTCGATGTGGTCATGCTTACCAGCATCAGGGAAGCCCAGCCCCTGGTGATTTTAGAAGCCTATTGCGCCGGGGTCCCCTTTGTAGCGACCCGGGTCGGAAATGTGGCTGAAATGCTCGATTACGACGACCGCTTTATCGCACCCCTTAAAGATGCTGAAAAACTGGCCGAAGGGGCGATCTATATTTACAATCATCCGGCGGAAATGAAAGAATTGACGAAACAGAACATGAGAAAAGTACGGACCTTCTACAATAAAGACGACCTCAGGAATAAATACCAAACCCTGTACAGGGAAATGGCGGGACAAGACTGATGGCGGGTATCGGATTTGAACTCAAAAAGGTTGTAGAACGGGGCGGAATCGGCGCTTTTCTTAAAGCGGCGCTTTCAGGAACCATGATCGTCGCCGGCCCGTGGATCATTTCGATTTTCAGCATCTATGTAATCCGGCGGCTTGTTTTTTTTCTAAACCCCGCGGAGCATCAAACCTTTATCGGGGTTATTGTGTATTCTTACGCCATTTCCCTTGTCGTTTTCGGAGGAATGCATTTTGTTTTTACGAGACTCTTAGCAGATTTGATCTTTAAGAAAAAAGAGCGGACCTCCTCGAGCCTCCTCATCTATTTTCTTGTAATGGTAACCCTTGCGGCCGCCGTAATCGGCGGGCTTTTGGGTTTTTTCTTTTCCGCCCGGGTTGATAACCGCCTTTTCTTTTCCGTCGCGGTTGCTTTCTTTTTCATCGTTATCAACCT
Organism: uncultured Spirochaetales bacterium; assembly: GCA_964458315.1. Taxonomy (GTDB): domain Bacteria; phylum Spirochaetota; class Spirochaetia; order SPDA01; family CAZSGZ01; genus CAYWIK01. Next base: position 36,695 of record CAYWIK010000012.1, read on the forward strand.
GATTTGGATTCTCATGCTTTTCGTTTCCCTCCTCAGATGGTACGGGAAAATATTCGCCGTTTACGTAGCGGGGATGATTACCGGGATCGGACTGATGTTTGTCTTAAGCCGCCCCTACGGCCTTGCAGGCGGCATAGCAGGATTCGCAGCGGGGCACTTCGGGATCGCTTTAGGTCTTTTTGTGCTCTCACTGAAGGAGTATCCTCCCGGTCCCTTCGGTCTTGGAAAGAAGTTCATCCTTCCATATTTGAAAAAATATCGCCATCTTTTTTTTACCGGACAGCTGTACAACCTTGCGATTTGGATCGATAAAATCATCTTTTGGGTCTTTGCGGGAACGTCGATAGGAGGAACGGTATTCCGGCTCTACGAACCCTACGATGTAAGCGTCTACCTTTCCAATCTGACCATGGTTCCCGGACTGGTGTTTTTCGTCATCTCCGTTGAGCCACAGGTGTTTGTCGCGGTGCGGAAGTTTCTCATCTCCCTGCGTATGGGGACGCTTCGGGACATTCAGCGGCGGAAATACCGTATGCTGCGTGACACACGGAACCAGATTTTAAGCCAGGTGTTGTTTCAGGGTGTGGTTACCGGCTGTTTTCTCATTATTGTGCCTTTCCTCCGGAGGATCATTCCCGGAAATACCCCGGTTTCGGTTATTCTTTTGAGTTTGCTCGCTGTGTTTTCTCACTTCCTTATGCTGATTTTGATTAATGTTCATTTTTATCTCGAGTTTTACCGATATACCTATACGACTGTGCTCCTTTTTCTCTGCATTAATGCTGCGGTGAGTCTGGGGACCGCCGGAACCGGGCTGTTTTACTTGGCAGGAGCGGGATACTTTCTGGGGGCGGGAATCGCTGCTGCAGTTTCCGCCCGCCTCTTATTTATCGGCGGTAAAAAGGTGGACCGGTATATCTTGAGCGGTACCGCGCGGTAAAAAAAAATAAATGTGGAAAAATGATGAAAAAGGGGTAAATTCATATATATACGGAAAGGAGTATGTGATGAGAAATATATATAGAATACTTTTAGCACTTTTGCTGTCGGCGGGGTTGTTCTTTATCGGGTG
>CAYWIK010000013.1:0-37165 GCA_964458315.1 uncultured Spirochaetales bacterium
TTCTGTATCAGCTTGCCAAACGAAAAGTACTGAAATATCTTTCAAAAATGGATTAGCATTATGCTCGACGTCATTACAAACTCATCAAACAACAGCTGGATCCTCTTTACCGTCCTTTTTCTCGGGGCTGTTGCCTTCCTTGCAATCATGCGGCAGGTCGAAATAAGGCGAATTTACAAAAAATTCGACTACAACGACGTACTCCTCTTAAGCTTCGGGGTAAATTATTTCGGATGCGAAACGGATCCCGGCGGCGTGTCTAAGAGTTCCGGAGCGTTGGCCCTCACCAGGTCGGAAATATACTACCGGGCGCGTTACCGAAAAAGGGAACTGCGCATTTCAGGCTCTTCCGTGGCACAGATCGAAGTAACGGACATGCACAAGGGGAAACCGCTTCATCAGCAGGCCATCGCAATCTATTTTGTCAATGAATACGGAACCCGGGACAAAGCGGTTTTTCGTATTCCTCACCCGGCTAAATGGGTAAATATGATCAACTCAATGTTTGTCCGGGGTGATGATGAATAAACCGGTTTCATGAAAACGGACCGACAATGGTACATATGGCTTACAATCGCTTCATTGGCTGCAGGCACCATCTACCCGTTCGCTAAGTTTTTATCTCCCCGGATATCTCCTCTGTCGCTCGCATTCTTCCGCTACACCTTTGCTCTCGTGCCGATGCTCCCTTTTTTCCTCTTCGAGGTGCTAAAAAACGGAAAAAGCGTCAGGCGGAAGGATTTTTTTATGCTCTCCCTCTTAGGACTGCTGGGTGTTACGGTTTTTTCTATCCTCTTTTTTTACGGCGTGGTGCTCTCCACAGGCACAAACGGCTCGCTCCTGGTCAATACCCAGCCGATTTTCGCCTCTCTTCTTGCCCCGCTCCTCATTCGGGAACGGTTTTCTTTTAAAAACGTTCTCGCCTCGATTGTCGGCGTGGTTGGAATTACCATCATCGTAACCGGCGGCAGACTGCGGGCCCTTTCCTTTGCCCGGACCGTGGTTCTCGGAAACCTGCTGCTCCTCACGGCCTCCATCGCTTTGACCCTTTACAGTATCTTACTAAAAAAGTATATTATTAAATACAAAGGGACGATTCCAACCTTCGTTACCATGTGCAGCGGTGCGGCGGCCCTCCTTGTAATCGTATTTGTTATTCAAGGCAAAATTGCCGATTTTAAAGAACTGCGGACAGGAGATTTTATACTCCTTTTTTCCATCGGCGCCTTCAGTACCGCTATGCTCTATTTACTGTTCAATCGGGCTTTGGAGGTTCTCGGTGCAGTGCAATCGATTGGATTCAAACTTCTGATACCGATTTTCGGTATTATTCTGTCGATTTTACTCCTCGGTGAACGGCCGAAACCTATCACCTACGGGGGATTTGGAATCGTATTTGTATCTTTGTTATTTATTCAGTGGAAAGGACGCAGACACGAAGCGGGAAAGTAGTTTGAAGTTCCTTTCTTCCGGGTGTATAATGATTTGTATATAATTTGTAAATAAAAGGAAAAATACCAGGGGGTAAAAATAGATGAACGGAACAGATATTTATTTACGGGAAGTTGTTCCTCCCTTAACTCCTTTTACCGCGGTAGAAGAAGCCTCCCGCTGCCTGTTGTGCCATGACGCACCCTGCAGCAGAGATTGTCCGGCAGGGACCGATCCCGGTTCTTTTATCCGGAGTATTCGATTCAGGAACTTCAAAGGCGCGGCGGAAACCATCCGCAAAAACAATATTTTAGGCGGGGTGTGCGGCAGGGTCTGTCCGGTGGAGGTGCTCTGCGAAGAGGCATGTTCACGTACCGACATAGACCGGCCGATTGAGATCGGCAGACTGCAGCGCTTTGCAACCGATTATGAACAGGCGACGGGGATGAAAGTCCTTGAAAAAACCGCCCCCGACAAGGAAAAGGTAGCAATGATCGGCGCCGGACCGGCCGTCCTTGCAGGAGCGACCGAGCTGGCCCTTAAAGGGTATAAAGTCACCATCTACGACGACCATGATGTCCCCGGGGGAGTGCTTTCTTACGGGATCGTACCGAGTCGCCTTCCCCAGTACGTCGTGGATGAAGAAGTCCGGTACGTCGAAGATTTAGGCGTCGAATTCAAGATGAAGAACAGGATCGGCAGGGACATCACGCTGGACAAGCTGCGGAAAGAAGGCTGTAAAGCCTTTCTCATAGGCGCGGGGATGCAGGCATCGAAAAAAATAGATATCCCCGGCATAGAATTGGAAGGCGTCGAGTATGCCGTCGACTATCTGGCGGAAGCCCGGACAAAAGAAGGCAAATTTGATGTCGGATGCAGCGTGGTGGTCATCGGCGGCGGCGACGTAGCCATGGACTGCGCTACGACGGCCAGAATGCTCGGGGCCCAGTCTTCCGTTTTGTACAGGCGGACCCGGGAAGAAATGCCCGCTACAATTGAAGAGGTAACCCATTGTGAAGGAATAGGAGTCCGGTTCTACTGGGGCTTCAAACCGGAAGAAATTGTCGGCGAAAACGGAAAAGTAACCGGTATCAAGGGGACCGGATTCAGAGACGGATCTACCATCTTCCTTGAAGCGGACAAGGTAGTATTCGCCATCGGACAGGAGCCGGAAGATTTGACCGATGCATTTCCGGACTTACAGTTCAGCGAGCACAATAAATTTATCATCAGCGAAAAATACGACAGCAGGACCAACCTCGAAGATATTTTTGTGGCCGGTGACATCGTCGGCGGCGCGCGGAAAACAGTGGTCCACGCCATAGCGGCCGGCAAAGAGGCCGCGGAAACCATCGACCGATACCTTACAGAACAGAGGGGTAAATAAAATGGCAGGAAAAGTAGATTTATCCATAGACTTTTGCGGTGTACGCTGCGAAAACCCGTTTTTTCTCTCATCTTCACCCGTAGGCAGCAGCTATGATATGTGCGCCAGGTACTTCGAGCACGGCGGTGGAGGAGTGGTATACAAAACAATCGGGACCTATATCCCGGACGAATGTTCTCCCCGTTTCGACCATCTGAGAAAAGAAGAAACCGCCTTTGTCGGATTCAAGAACATGGAGATGATCTCCGACAAACCCTACGACAAAAACCTCGAAATGATCGCGAAACTGAAAAAAGATTTCCCCGAAAAAGTCCTGATCGCTTCAATCATGGGCCACGACGAAGAAGATTGGGTAAAATTGTCCAAGGACGTTACCGAGGCAGGGGCCGACATCATCGAATGTAATTTCTCCTGCCCGCAGATGGCGGAAGAGGGCATGGGCTCGGACGTAGGGGCGAGTACGGAGCTTATCACGTCCTTTACCAGGGCGACTCTCAAAGGCACAAATATTCCGGTCATGGCAAAAATGACGCCGAATATCGAGCGGATGGAAATTCCCGCGATTACGGCGGTCAAAGCCGGAGCAAAAGCGGTTTCGGCGATCAATACGATCAAGGCGATTACCGGCCTCGATTTTGATAAGTTCACCTGCCTTCCGGTGGTAAACGGAAAATCCTCCATCTCCGGCTATTCGGGGAAAGCGGTGAAGCCGATCGCCCTCAGGTTTATCGCACAGATGGCGCAGGACCCTGAACTGAAAGGAATTCCTTTAAGCGGGATGGGAGGAATCGAGACCTGGGAGGACGCTGCAGAGTTCCTCATGGTAGGGGCGAGCAATCTGCAGTTTACCACCTCGATTATGCAGTACGGCTATCGGATTGTCGAAGATATGATCAGCGGTCTGCGCTATTATCTCGAGGAAAAAGGATTTTCATCCGTTCAGGACATTATCGGCATTGCCCTAAAAAACATCGTTCCCGCGGATCAAATCGAGCGGGACTTTAAAATTCAGGTGCAAATCGACGAAGAAAAGTGCATCGGCTGCGGCCGCTGTTATATCTCCTGTCTCGACGGCGCGCATCAGGCAATCGAATGGGACGAAGAAAACCGCAAACCTTCGATCGATCTTGAAAAATGCGTCGGCTGTCAGCTCTGCCTGCATGTATGCCCCGTACCTGACTGTATCACCCCCGGGCAAATCCTGTTCAAGGAAAAAGACCAAATGGGAAAGGGATACGAAAGCGAATGGAGTGAAGAAGCCTCTACGAAACGGAAAATAGAAGTAGGTACATATTCCGAGCGTTATAACGCCCGACTATCATAAAATATTAAGGAGCAAACCATGAAACGGTTAATTAAAAATGGTACCATCGTCCGTGCGAGCGGTTCATTCCAAGCGGACCTGCTCATGGAAGATGAAAAAATCACGATGATCGGAAAAGTCCTCGGGCCCAAGGAGACCGGGGCGGAAGAAGTGCTTGATGCAAAGGGAAAATACGTACTTCCCGGTGCAATCGATCCGCACACGCATATTTCAATGCCCTTCATGGGGACGTACGCGCAGGACGATTTCGACACCGGAACGGTTGCTGCCGCCTGCGGCGGCGTCACCTGCCTGGTAGATTTTGCCCTTCAGGCAAAGGGAGAATCCATCAAACAGTGCCTCGACAGAAAAAACGGCATTGCCGGAAAAGCTTCGATAGATTACTCTTTTCACCCCGGCATCATGGACCCTCGGCCCGAAATCATCGACGAAATCGAAAAAGCGGTGCACGAATACGGTACACCGGATTTTAAGGTGTTTTTCGTGTACGACTTCCGTGTAGACGATGCAACATTGATTAAAATGCTGCAGGCGGTAAAAACACACGGCGGCCTGGTACAGCTGCATGCGGAAAACGTTTATGTCATCGATTACATGAATGAAGTCCTCGAAAAAGAAGGAAAACTGGAACCTTATTATCATGCAAAAAGCAGGCCGAACCTTGCAGAGGAAGAGGCGATTATGCGGGCCGTGAAAATGGTGGAACTCACCGATTCCTGCCTCTACATCGTGCACCTCTCCTCTAAGGAAGGACTCGAACGAATCCAGGAAGCCCGGGACCGCGGTTTCCACGTATATACCGAGACCTGCCCGCAATACCTTCTCTTTACCGAAGACCGGTATAAGGAACCGGACTGGAACGGAGCGAAATATGTGATGTCACCGCCCCTCCGGACTAAAGAAAGCAACGAAGCCCTCTGGAAAGGCATTAACAGCGGGGACATTCAGGTGGTGGCCACCGATCACTGTCCGTTCGACTTTAAGGGGAAAAAAGACATGTTCGGGAAAGATGATTACAAAAAAATCCCGAACGGCGCACCGGGTATTGAAACCCTCCTCATGGTCATGCACTCCGAAGGAGTCGTAAAAGGAAGAATCAGCCTTGAACAAATGGTCGACGTTCTTTCCACCGGTACGGCGCGAATGTTCGGGCTCACCGAAAAGGGAGAAATTGAGGTCGGTAAAGACGCGGATGTGGTCATTTTCGATCCGAAGCAGCAATTTACCATAACCCAGAATAAACTTCATATGAATGTTGATTATACCCCCTTCGAGGGGTGGGAAATTACCGGCATGCCATCAGTCGTGTTCAGCCGGGGCAGAAAAGTCGCGGAGTGGACCGATGGAAAGATGGAATATACCGGTGAAAAAGGATGGGGGAAGTTTGTAAAACGGGCCCCCTTCCGACCTTTTTAGCCGATAAAAATTATACACAGAAAGGAGATAAACCATATGGAACGATTAGTTAGATGCGGACATATTCAGTGTGCGAATCCTAAACACGAAGGGTCCGTAAAGGAAATAAAAGAAGAGATGATCGAAAAACACATCCCGATGATCATCGAAGCGGGTGAGAAAAACGTACAGGTCCTCTGTCTGCAGGAAATTTTCCACGGCCCTTACTTCTGCGCCGAACAGGACATAAAATGGTATGCAACCGCGGAAACGGTGCCCGGACCGATTACTGAACGGATGTCCGAATATGCAAAAAAATATAAAATGGTGATGATTTTGCCGGTGTATGAAAAAGCCCAGGATGGGGTTTACTACAATACCGCGGCGGTACTCGACGCCGACGGGTCATATTTAGGGAAAATGCAGAAAATCCATATTCCCCATACGTATCCGGGATTCTGGGAAAAATTTTACTTCAAGCCCGGAAGCCTGGGATTTCCCGTATTCGAAACTGCGTATGCAAAAATTGGTATCTTTATCTGCTACGACCGGCATTTTCCGGAATGCGCCCGCATCTTGGCCCTAAACGGAGCGGAGATCCTTTTCAATCCTTCGGCAACCACATCCGGAAAGTCCCAATATTTATGGGAGCTGGAGCAGCCCGCCCAGGCGGTGGCAAACGGTGTGTTTATCGGCGCGAACAACAGGGTAGGTATCGAAAAACCGTGGGAATTTGGTGAATTTTACGGTTCCAGTTACTTTGTCGATCCCAAGGGACAATTTGCAGCCAAAGGAAGCACGGACAAAGACGAGCTGGTAATCGCAGACCTCGATTTGGAGATGATCCGGGAAGTCCGGGACGGCTGGCAGTTTTTCAGAGACCGGCGGCCGGAAATGTACGACGAGATCTGCGACTTTTTACCTTACTAAGCCGGTGCGGCAGGCACTCCCGGCTTTCCCGCTTCAGCGAGTGCAAAAGCTAAAGGCCGCCTGCTACAGGCGGCCTTTTTATCGCTGCCTACTTGACTAAACCGTCGGTATACTCGAGTCCTTTGTCGATCGCCGCAACCATATCGTCTATCTGTTCTTTGGTAATCAAGAGCGGCGGTGAGATAAAAATAAAATCCCACTTCGAGAAGAGATACAATCCGTTCTGGTAGAACCGCTTTGTAAGCTCTCCCGAGACGTTTTTAACCGAATCCGCGAACCCTGCCAAAGGCGCTTTGGTCTTTTTGTTCGACGTGAGTTCAAGACACGCCCACAAACCCTTGCATCGTGCGTCACCGACGGACGGATGTTTTTCCTTCAATTCATTGAGTTTCGCCTCGAGATATTTCCCGTTCTCAGCGGAATTTTCAATGAGTTTGTCGTTTTTATACACCTCGATGTTTGCGATTCCCGTCGCACATGCCAACGCGTGCCCGCCGTAGGTGAGCCCGCCGATGAAGGGATGTTCGGAAAAATAATCCCAAATTTTCTTACTCCATATCATCGCGCCGAGCTGTACATACCCGGAGGTAAGTCCCTTGGCCGTGGTAATAATATCGGGGATAACATCATAATGATCGATACCGAACCATTTACCGGTTCTGCCCCATCCGGCCATGGTTTCGTCCACCACCATGAGAATGCCGTTTTCGTCACAGATCTCACGCACTCCCTTGATAAAGTTTTTGGGCGGCACAATGATGCCGTTTGTTCCTACAATCGGTTCGAGAAAAATCGCCGCAATGGTCTTCGGTCCGTCAAGCATGATTTGGGTCTTCAAAACTTCCAGGGTCTTCTCGCCGCACTCTTCCGCGTCCTGAGAACCAAAGGGGCAGTTGTACGGGTAGGGACCGAAAAACTTCACCACCCCGGGAATTCCCGGTTCTGCGGGCCAGCGGCGGGGATCTCCGGTAAGCGTGATCGCTCCCGCGGTCGCCCCGTGATAGCTCCTCCATCTCGAATATATCTTGTGTCTTCCCGTATACCACCGGGCCGCTTTGATTGCGTTTTCAACCGCTTCGGCGCCGCCGTTGGTAAAGAAAACATAATCCAGGTCCCCCGGCGTAATTTCGGCGATCATATCACCGAGTTTCGCCTTCGGTTCCGTTCCAAACATCGTCCCGACATAACACACTTTTTCCATTTGTGCTTTCATGGCATTCAGCACATGTTTGTTTCCGTGTCCGATGTTTACACAGAGTAGTCCGGAACAGCCGTCGATATATTTTTTTCCATCGGTGTCCCAAATATAGATGCCTTCTCCCCGGTCGATAATGATCGGATCAACCGAACCTTGGGCCTTCCAGCTGTACACAATGTGGGAACGATCGAGTTTTTTAAGTTCTTGCGTGTTCATATTTCCCCCTTGAAATCGTTTTTTTAATATTATTTATCCGCATTGTATCATAAACAAAAGCTTTTGCCTAAGCCCAATTTATTAAAAACAGGCCTGTTTTACGTTCCCGTCCCGCAGAAGGGAGGCAAGCTGAAACGCATTGACCACCGCCTGCCCTTTATGGTGGTTGTTGAAAGCGAGAAAGAGGACCTTTACCTTGGCAAGGACCTTTTCTATGCGAGCAGCCCATTCCTTTAGTTCCTCATCGGAATAGAGATAATCATACCTGGAGACATTGTCTCCGCTCCACCAATTATCCCGGTTCCTGCCGTGAAACCGGACATATCCCCGGTCCGATGTGGCGAGAGAGGAAGGCTCCGGAAGTTTGTCAAGTTCCGGCGAATCGGTGTTCACAATTCCGATGTTTCTTTGTTCGAGTTCGGCGTACACCTCCGGCAGCTGCCATTCCCGGTTTCTAAACTCGAGAAACAGGGGGAAATCCGCAAGATATGAGCAGACCTCTCCAAGGTAGAGACGATTTTTTTGGTTCCGATGAAAACTGTAAGGGAATTGCAGAAGGACCCCGGCAAGGCGGTCCTGTTCCGAAAGAGGAAGAATCCCGGAAATAAACTCATCCGCCCCTTTTTTCCATTCCTCGGTTCGTTCATGGGTCATGCTTCGATGCCCTTTAATGGAAAACAAAAAATCGTCCGGGGTTTTCTCGATTATCTTAGAAATCATGTACGAATTCGGCTGACGGTAATAGGAAAAATTGAGCTCCACAAATGAGAAGCGCTCTGCATAAAAGGAAAGAAATTCCGTTTTGCCGAGGTCCGGCGGATAAAATTCTCCCCTCCAATCGGCATATGAATATCCGCTCGTACCAATATAGAGCTTTTGCATATTCTCAATTCACAGCTTATAACTATTTTCCGATACTTACAATAACAGCGTATTATTGATGAAATCGAACAAAAAACAGCTTCTGAGCAGAGAATATCGCCGGTCCCTCGCTTTTCTTCTCAAATGGACCTTCATTGCGGTCGTTTCAGGAATCATCGGTACCGGTATCGTGCAGGGTTTTAATTTTATCCTTACAAAAAGCTCTCTCTTTTTTTCGCAAACCCTCGGCTTTCTGCCCGTCTGGCCGGTCATCGGGGCGCTGCTCTGCGGCGCGCTTTTTTACCGCTTCTCTCCGGGTTCCGCCGGGGAGGGGATTCCGTCGTATCTCCAGGGTCTGCATAAATTTCAAGGAATTTTAGACCCCAAAGAGACTTTTTTCAAATTCTGGGCAGCCTTAAGCACTCTTGGAACCTTTGGCAACGGCGGTTTAGTCGGTCCCCTCGGCAGGGTAAGCGCCGGGGTTATGTCTTTTCTCGCGAGCCGTATAAAACGGCTGAATTTCAATTCCTGGGACATTCGTACCGCTACTATTTGCGGTCTCGCAGCCACCGTAGGAACGATATTCCACAGCTCCATCGGCGGCGGTATTTTCGCCGTGGAGATTGTACAAAAGACGGAAATGCGGTACCGGGACCTGTTTCCCGCTATTCTGTCCAGTTCTACCGCGGTTTTCATCAGCAAGGCCTTAGGCTGGCAATCCTTCTATCCCATCACAGCGGTGCCGGCGTTTATGAATCCGCGACTTCTCTGGGCCCTAGTGCTGTTTGCCCTGCTGACCGGGTTTATAGGAAAGGGATTTACGGTATTATACATCCAGGTGAGCCGGATTTTCCGACGGGAGCATAGCCGCAATATCATTTTTAAGGTAGTTACAGGTTCGATCGTTGCGGGATTTGCCGCATGGTTGATTAATCCCCATCTGATGGGAACCAGCAGGAGTATTATCGAAGCCCTTTTCCGGGAAGATTTTCAGCTCTTATATGGAAAACTTCCTCAAACCATACCTTTTTTTCTGCTTCTCCTTATACTCCTCATCGTTAAATCGGTTGGAAACTGTATTACCGTAGGCTCGGGAATGAGCGCCGGATTTACCGGACCGGCCGCGATTATCGGAATGCTTGCGGGTGCGTCCTGGGCCCATGTGCTCGGCCTGGCACCGGCCTCGGCGGACTATATTTCGTTTATCGCCGCCGGTTTTTCCGGGGTGCTTGCAAGCACCATGAATATTCCAATCGCCGCCGCCGTGCTTACTATTGAAAGTTTTGGTTTACAATACAGTTTTCCGGCCGGTATAGCCGCAATCATCGCCTTCCAGGTAAACAAACACGACACCATTTACGATTATTCAAAAACGATCAAATAGTTTGGAAATCAAAACGGCGGGCGAAAGCATAGTGTATGGTAGAGAGCACCCAGAGCCATTTCTGGTTCCTCATTGCTTCGGTGCAGAGACACCCGGCCGCATTGACCGGGAGTGTATCGGTCACGATTTCCGCAATACCACTCCCTGCAAAGGGGGGATTTTTCTTCAATATTTCAAAAAAAGCATCCCCGTCCTGATTAAAACCGCACATTTCTTTTGCTGTTTCAAGTCCGGTTTTCGAAAAACCAAACCAGCCCCGTTCAAACTCGATCTTTGTATCTTTAACCCCGCAAACTGCATGAATATCAGTATGAAAGGGAACGCCTCCGTTGTTGCAGGTACTGCCTTCGAAAGGGAAGATAAAATGATACCTATTTTCATTGCCCTCGAGAAGATAAATCCTTTCCCTCATCCATTTTTCTAAAACCCTTTCCGAAACCGGATATCTCAGCTGTTTCATGGCTTTCAAGATACAAATGTTGCATTCCAATAGTCAACATGTCTATAATTCAGAGATGATCCTCGGTCCATTTGAATCGAAGAACAAAACGGAAACAGCAATCGTCTATGCGCATATCCGCCAAAAACCTTCCGAATAGAGAAAGCTCCCTCGTGTTGTATCGGCCCGGGAGTATCAGGTAATGCTGCTCATTGCCTCGGGTGAAACGCTAAGTGAAATTTCCAACGAGCTGGCCATCAGTGTTAAGACCGTCAGCACCTACAGGTCCCGGCTGCTGGAAAAAATGGCCATGGAAAACAACGCAAAATTGACCAAATATGTGATCGAAAATATAAGCGGGTTTTTTTCTCTTGCATTCCGCAGGAAAGCTGAGTATAGTGCCGGCAGTATGACGGACATAAAAGTCACATTTGATACCATCGATTGGGACGAATGGGAGCCGCGGGAGCGGGCGGTCCTCGGTTTTATCGTACAAAACCGAAAGGTACTCCTCATTCATAAAAAAACCGGTCTCGGAGCGGGAAAAATCAACGGGCCCGGAGGCCGTATCGAACCCGGAGAAACGGAGAAAGAAGCAGTCATCCGGGAGCTCAAAGAAGAGGTAGGAGTGACCATACACGATCCGGTAAAACACGGGGAGCTTTCATTTATTTTTACCAACGGGTATTCAATTCACGGAACAATTTTTTTGGCCTATCGTTACGATGGAAACCTTTGTGAAACACGGGAGGCAAAACCGTTCTGGTTTTCCCTCGACCAAATTCCGTATGATCGGATGTGGAAAGACGACCCCTACTGGCTTCCCGAAGTGCTTGCAGGAAGCCATATCCGCGGATTTTTCCTCTATGACGAAGACGAAATGATAAAAAACCGCATTTTTATCTACCCTTCGCCGGCTGGAGGTATTTGCCGATAAGCAGCTCCAGTTTTTTCGCGGTAAACCGGTCAATCATATCGCGGTTGGTCATAATTGCCGCGGCGAGGGAAGAATGGGCTTCGAAGTCCGCCTCCTCATCGATGAGGGAGACCGCCCGAACGATGGATTGATGGGCATGGTGCAGGTTCTTTTTGAACGTTTCCACCACCATCTCCGTGCTCACCGGTTCTTCATGCCAGACATCGTAATCGGTAATATGGGCCATCACCGCATAGCTTATTTCCGCTTCCCGCGCCAAAAATGCTTCCGGACTGGTCGTCATACCGATAATACTCAAGCCCCAGTCTCGGAATAGGCGGCTCTCTCCCTTTGTGCTGAACCGGGGGCCTTCAATGGTTATAAAGCTTCCTCCCTTATGGACCGTTACCCCGGTTTTGCCGGTGGCTTTATAGAGGATATCCATCATTTCCGGACAGAAGGGATCCGCGGTTCCTACATGCCCGACCACCCTGTTTTCAAAAAATGTCCGCTTCCGCATACCCTTGGTAAAATCCACTAACTGATCAGGAATCACGATATTTCCCGGCTCGTAATCCTCCCGAAGGCTTCCGCAGGCGCTTACGCTGATAATAAACCGGACACCGAGCATTTTCAGCGCGTATATATTTGCCCGGTAATTCACTTCACTTGGGTTAAAAATATGACCTTTCCCGTGCCGGGCAAGAAATGCGACCCGTTTTCCGCCTATCCTTCCGGTCACTACCGGCCCTGAAGGATTACCGAAAGGCGTATGCACGTGGCACTCACGGACTTCAGAAAGTTCTTCCATGCCGTATAATCCGCTTCCACCGATAATGCCGATTTTTATATCGTCCTTCATTGATACCCCCTGTTAGATGTTTTCGCCGGTAAGATTAGTATGTATCGGTTCTTCGTTGCAAGAGAACGGCGAACCCCCATGCGTCCCGTGAAAAAGCTTTGCATAAGCGGTTACATTACACTACAATACATTTATGGTTACGGATGAAATGATAAAACGGATCCCGAAGGTCGAGCTCCACGATCATCTCGACGGAGGCGTACGCCCCCAGACAATTGTCGAATTGGCAGATACCTACGGTATTTCCCTGCCTGCGAAAGATGCAGCGTCACTTGCGGAATGGTTTCACCGCGGGGCGGACAGGCAAAACCTTTCCCTTTACCTCGAGGGATTTTCGGTAACCACCTCGGTCATGCAGACCGAAGAAGCGCTTGAACGGATCGCTTACGAAACGATCCGGGACCGGGGGGAGGACAATAATGTATATGTCGAAATTCGGTTTGCTCCGATTCTCCACGTTCAGGGGGGCCTCAATCTCGAGACAGTGGTAGAAACGGTATTAAGAGGCCTCGAACGAGGTAAACGGGAAACCGGTGTTGAGTACGGCCTGATCCTCTGTGCCATGCGCCACCAGGACGCCGCGGTTTCCCTCGAAATCGCGGAACTCGCCGTTGCGTTTCGAAAAAAGGGAGTCGTAGGTTTCGACATTGCAGGTGACGAGTACGGACATCCGCCGAAACGACATCTTGACGCATTTCAATACATCCGAAACAAGAATTTCAATATTACCATCCATGCGGGAGAGGCCTTCGGCGTAGAATCGATCTGGCAGGCAATCCAGGTATGCGGCGCGCACAGGATCGGCCATGCAACGCGGCTCGTAGAGGACATGGTCATACGGGGCAGCAGAATCGAAGACATGGGTTCCCTCTCTCATTTCATCCGGGACAAGCGGATTCCATTAGAGGTGTGCCTTTCGTCCAATATCCAGACCGGAGCGGCGGAAAACCTGGACGAACATCCTTTTCACATTTACTACCGGAACAATTTCCGGGTGATGCTCTGTACGGACAACCGGCTCATGAGCAACACAACCCTCTCTAAAGAGATGTCTTTAGCGGTAAAGCACTATAATCTCACTCTCCGGGACTTGGAGAAAATCACCATCAACACGATGAAATCAGCCTTTCTCCACCATGACGAACGGATCAAGATCATTTACGACGTTTTGAAACCCCGGTTCGCTGCCGTCCGAGAGCGCATCAACCCGATGGATTAAACCTTTAGAATTGACTGAACCGTCTGAATAGGATAAGGTTCTTCCATGAAAAATTGGATCAAGCTTCTACTCGGAACCGCCATCGGCATCGTTCTCGCTATTTTTCTCTCACTCCACACCTCGAAACAGCAGGAGACCCTCGCATATCTCGTCCAAGTCGTGCTGCACATCGGAAGATATACGGTTTTCGGTCTTGTTTTCTTTGCATTAGCCGTCGGCACCTCCGAGCTCCGGGAAGAAAGAAAGGTGGTCCGCGTCTACAGCCGGACTATAATCTACATGCTTTTGTCCACCTTACTCCTCGTTCTGATCGGCACGCTCTCGGTGATTATTATTCCCATCGAACGGATACCTATCATCATAGAAGAGGAGACGGTGCAGCGGGGACAAGATATTAAAGAGATTATCCTCAGCATTTTTCCGAAAAACCTGTTTAAGGTTTTCATTACCGACGGAAGTTTCCTGTTTCCGATATTTTTTCTCGCTTTTTTCTTAGGCCTCAACTTTAATTTTGACAAACTCTCTACCCGCCCCGCGGTTTCCTTTTTCGATTCCATGTCGAGAATTTTTTACCATATCAACAGTTTTATCGTCGAAATTTTCGGCATTGGAATGATCATTCTTTCCATCCATTTTGTCAAACAGATACAGTTAACACAGGAACTGCAATTGTTCAGGCAGCTCCTGGTAATTCTTTTGATCAACACGGGAATTATTCTTTTTGGGCTTTATCCGGCCCTTCTCTACCTGTTCGTCAAACGGGACAGCCCCTACAAATGGCTTTACGCCGTCATCGGCCCCGCCGTTACCGCATTCCTTTCCCGGGACGTCTACTTTACTCTGGCCAGTTTAACAAAACACGGGAAAGAGAGCTTTGGTATTCCGCGAAGAATCGGTTCCGCGACCTTTCCTTTCTTTGCTATGTTCGGCAGGGCAGGCACGGCGATGGTGACGGCGGTTTCGTTTATCGTCATTCTCACCTCCTATTCGAGCCTGGGGATTACCTTTGCCCAGTTTTTATGGGTGATTATTTTCAGCTTTCTTTTTTCCTTTACCCTGGCGGTCGTACCGGGTATAGGAGTATTTGTCGCATTGTCGAGCATGTGCGCGCTGTATGGACGGGGGATAGAAGAAGGATACCTCATTTTGGGAGCAGTCATGCCGATACTTATATCTTTCGGTGTGCTCCTCGATGTAGTTACCTCGGCTTTCGCCTCTCTGCTCATTGCAAAACACGAAGACGTACATGAAGAGATAGAAGCGGGAGATTTTATTTAAAATAAAACCTAAACCCCACGCGGCCTGAGAGCATGAGCTGATCGTAAAATTTTATATTTTCACCGTCCCAGAGATGGAAGAGGGGAAATAGGCCTAAAAGCCGAACATGGAACCCGATCCGTTCAGAAAACTTCCAGTTCAAAAAGAACCCGGCGCCCGGATAATACAACCGCATCTTTTTATAAAAATAAGCCGCAATGCTTGCTCGATCAAGGTCATCTCCTCCCCACCCGACGGTAGGAATCCGGAAAAGGAACGTGGTATGAATACCGCCGCCGAAGGATAGGTTATCGCCGGGATGAAAAGTAATCCGAAAGGGAACGTCCAGCATCACCGTAAGGACCCAGAGACTGGAAGCGTATTCGATTTCCGTAGGCACGGCCTTTGGTATGGTTGTACCCTCCACCGCCGCCTGGTCCGCGAGCTGATACTGGGTGCCGAAAAAGGACAATTCCGGTTCCAGGGACAATAAATCAGAAAATTCGAGAGGCAATCCTATACCACAGGCAATCAATAGCGGACTTGGGCCTCCTTCGGGTTCGGTATCCGGGTTGTCTCCCGGGACCGTTTCCCCATTCTCATCGGTGTAGCTCCTTTCTATGCCGGCGCCGTTTCCAATCCAAAGCGGTCCTCCGGAAATGTCAATTCCCGGCAGTTCCAGGCCGAACAGGTGAGAAGCCGCTGCCGTAAACAGGAGAAGAAATATAAATGGCAACCCTTTCCATAGTTTCATTTAATTATAAGTATAGCACAAACATTCCGGATTATGTATAAGAATGCCCGCGCTCCCCACCAACGTGAAATCCTGTTCTTCCCAAAAAGCTATTATCTTCCGCCCGTCGGTGACAAAACCGGTGTAGACAAACCCGGGGGGGAGGGAAGGCAGGCGAAATTCCCCGTCTTCTCCCTCGCTGTTAATGAATATAATCTCCCCCTGCGGCAGGAGAAGATAAAAAACACCCCGGTCTTCGAAACAATCGAGAAGTTCATATCTGCCCTCGCCATTCCTCAAAGCTCCGGAAGGACCGAACCGGTAGGTCTGCCGGGTTCCCGCCCGGCTGTTCTGTACGGAGATATCGACGACGACCGGCTGTTCAGCCCTTTCCCCGGTGCCAAAGGCAGCGTGTGCGGCTTTTTTAAGTTTTTGAGGAGCAGACGCCTCGTCGAGAGGCATCAGGTTATTCAGGAATTCCTCTTCGGTAATTTCCGTCTCGGCCCAGGCCTTAACATCGAGGTCCGAATAGCGAAACATGGTCTTTTCTTCGGAACTGTATTTCCACGCCAGGGACCACAACCCGTCCGGCTGGGGCGATAGGAGAGCTAGTTCCCAGCCCGGATTCCTGTCCTGAAATGAGAATGGAATAATTTTCGGCAAATTGTCCTCCGGATCGATCGACAGCAGAGCAATTGGCTGAGATGAAGGTTTTTCAGAGCTTAATACTGAATCGGAGTAAAGATGACAGAAAAGGGTGGAGTCGTAGAAAAAAAACGAACCAATGGTCCGTTCGTCGAAGATGTCGGAAGGGGAAATGGTTTTATATTGTAATTCCCCGCCCGCGGCAAAGATGTCGGAAAAAATAAAAACCCCTATGCCGTTGACCGCACAGTAGAGTTCATTCCCTATCCTGCGTGCATCCACAACCCGGACCTGCCGGGTCCACGGTTTACGGTCCCCCTCAGGCAGCCGCCGTATGTCTTCGATTGCGGTAAGAGAACCGCCCTCAAATATGTAGCACAGCACATCATCCGCCGGGGCGCCATCTGAAGTCTCAACGACGGACCCGGCGCCTCTCTCAACAGAGGGCGAGCACCCGAGAACAAAAAAAAGCGCTGCCGCTAAGACCAACGTTCCGGAAAGAAAACGTTCAGTAAGCCCGGGCGAAAACCGCTTTGTATTCTCCGTTTTTACCGCAAACAATACATTTTCCTGCCGTTTTTTCTTCCTCCGGTCCGAGGACGCGAATCGTCGCTTTTGTATCATCTTTCATCGCTTCTTCGCATTGGGGAGAACCGCACCAGTGGGCTTCAACAAATCCCCCTTTCGTGTTGAAAAGTGCTTTACATTTTTCATAATCGGACGCCTGAAAGGTATTGTTTAACCGGTATTCCTTGGAACGGGTAAAAAGATTTTCCTGGATAGCATTCAGCAGCCGCGGCACTTCCTCCGCTACCGCTCCAACGGGAACGCTGGTCTTCTCCCGGGTATCTCTCCGCACCAGGACCACCGTACCTGCCTCCATGTCCCTCGGGCCGATTTCGATACGCACCGGAACGCCGTTGAGTTCCCATTGGGCAAACTTCCATCCGGGAGAATTCTGATCGTCATCATCGAAAACCACGGAAAATTGATCTTTCAGTTGGTCATGTACGTTTTCCGCAAAGGAAAGGACCTTCGACTTATTTTCGTTCTTGTAAATTGGAATTACGACAACTTCGGTAGGAGCGAGTTTCGGGGGTATGACCAGCCCGTTATCGTCCGAATGGGCCATGATAAGGGCCCCGATAAGCCTGGTGGAAACTCCCCAGGATGTAGCCCATACATATTCCAGTGCCCCGGACTTGGACTGAAAGGTAACGTCGAAGGCCTTGGCGAAATTCTGCCCGAGAAAATGGGACGTTCCGGCCTGGAGCGCCCGCTTGTCCTGCATCATCGCTTCAATTGCATAGGTGTCCACCGCGCCGGCAAACTTCTCGCTCTCGCTCTTCTTTCCGGATATCACCGAAAGGGCCATATATTCTTCCGCGAATGTTTTATAAACGCCCAGCATTCTGAGGGTTTCTTCGACCGCCTCCTCTTCGCTTCCATGGGCCGTATGTCCCTCCTGCCAGAGAAATTCGGTGGTCCTTAAGAAAAGGCGGGTCCTCTTCTCCCACCGCACCACGTTCGCCCACTGATTGATGAGTAACGGCAGATCGCGGTAGGACTGAATCCAATTTTTATACATGCTCCAAATGATGGTTTCCGAAGTAGGGCGCACGACGTAAGGTTCTTCCAGCTCTTCTCCTCCCGCATGAGTCACCACGGCGAGTTCCGGGGAAAATCCTTCGATATGCTCCGCTTCTTTACGAATAAAACTTTCCGGGATAAGCACCGGAAAATATGCGTTTGTATGACCGGTGGCCTTGAACATATCATCTAAAGTCCGTTGGATTTTTTCCCAAATGGCAAATCCTCGCGGGCGTATTACCATGCATCCCTTTACCGGCGCGTATTCCGCCAGCTTTGCCTGTAATACCAGATCGATGTACCATTGAGCATAGTTTTCAGCCCGTGGTGTTATTTTTTCCGCCATAGATACTCCATTTAATTAGTTTCTACACAAAGAATAAGCGGAGCACAGTCTAAACTGTTAAGGTGGAGCGTGTCAATAAAGGAGATCGAAGGAGCGGATCAGGGCAGTTTAGCAGTTTCTATCATATATCTATTGCTTACGCCCTGCACTCCTATTTCATTTTTTTCAATGACAAAAACGAGCGAACGGTCATCGGGAGATACGAAAATTCTCCTTAAGGTATAGCCTTTCACTCCTTTCCGCTTATATCCCGGAAGTCCGACGGTAAAGGTTTCCACTCTGCCCGCCGCTGTTTCCACATCGACGTTTACGTAAAAGGAAGAACTCACGTTTTTATCGACCCCCGAAGACTGCTGAAGCAAAGTTACGGTAAACTTTTTTCCTGTCTGAAAGTCTCGAAATTGGACTGTTTCCTTCGGGTCTTCTCCATTCAGGAGGATATAGACGAGCCGGCCGGTGCGAAGATGGTTGATGCCGTACTTCTCGGCCACCTCTTCGCCTTTCCTCATAAGCATCATGAGGGCCCCCAGACCGTCCTGTCCCGGCTGTACAGGCACCGAATATTCCTCTTCTAACACCCCCCCGGGCGCGTACTTATTCGAGGCGACGTCAACAGTAAAGACTTCCGCGTATGGAAGAGACTTTTCGTTGATACCGTATTGCGCAAACATATAATAGGCGGAATTGTGGGAAAAGCCGAGGTCAACGAACGAAGCTATATCTCCGGCAAAAGTAACAGCGGCGATACATGACAACAGTCCGCATACGAGAATAAATCGCTTCACAATGTTTACTCCTCTCTTAAAATTATCGTTTTTTTTTCATTTTCCTGAAGATTTTTTTCACTCTTTCTCCTCATTTTCTAATCTTTACCTTTTTCCAAAAGTCATCTTTAATAGAAATATGACGATTCTCTTCCGGAACACGATGATAACCCTCGGTATTGTCATTGGATTCATTATCTTCGCCGGTTCGGTCCTCACGGCGGTAAATATTCCGCCTCTCATGAGCTTTGCACAATATACAGATGAACCGCAACAGCTCATCTTAAACGGTTCGATCGTGCTGTTTCTTATCCTGTTTGCCCTGATTTCTTCAATCATCCTGCGTATTTATTTCAATAAAACCCTTGCGCCGGAAATGTTTTTTTTCACGATTTTCCTTCTCACCTTCTCATTCGAAGCGCTTCGGATTGTCATTTTCTATATTGAATTAACCTCGGCCCCCTTCTTTTTCGGAATCCTGGTAACAAAAGCGGTCCATTTCGGCAGATTTCTCCGCGTTTTCAGCGTGTTCGTATCCGGACTTTTCGCCTGCAGCAGGACAAATCCCAAGACCGGCACCTTCCTCGGTATCGGCGCGATTCTTGCCTTTGCGTACGCTTCCGGTATCCCCATTGATGCAACCCGGCAGTCTTTCGATTTTCTCTATCAATCAGGAATCAATCGTCTCATCGTCATTATCTTTATCGGCGTCCAATTCGTAAGCGTGCTCAATTTCATTCTTGCAGGCGTTCTTAAAAACACAATCGACTATTATGTATTGTCCTTCGGCTTGTTTCTTACCGTTCTCGGCGGAGAATTTATTGTCATTTTTCCGGCAAAAATTTACCTTACCGCGGCAGGCGCGGCATGCATGGTAGCAGGCACAATCCTTTTCAGCAGAAGGACCCACGAACTCTATCTCTGGGAATAATTAGATAAGGAAAATGATATAGGCGAAAAATCCGGTGCCGATGGGAATGACCACATTGTCCAGGTCCTTGAGCGGAAGGGCCTCCAGCACCATTGCGCCGCCGGCTAACAACAGGGCGCCTTTAATGTCCGGTACCACCATGTAGGTAATGATGAATACGGCTGCGAAACAGGCAATGCTTCCGGCTATACTCTTTCCGCCGGTGAAAGGAATTTTGATCCGGCCGAATAGTTTTCCGAAAATACTTGAAAAGGAGTCGCCGAAGGCCAGGGCATAAATGGCCAATGCCGCCGCAGGTTCCGGGTAGAAAAAGAGTGCGGCCATGGCGCCGATTCCCAAGGTAACGGGTCCTAAAACGATTTTACCGATGTCTCGTTCCCGGGAAGCATACTCGGTCACCCGGGAGATAACCGGAACCCTCTTGCCGTCAAAGCGGAGCAGCTCGGTGAAAGCGTAAAACAACGTCCCTGCCCCAAGGCAGACAAAGGTAATAAAAAGATTAACCGAAGCGAAAAAGGGTACAAAAGCGATGAAAAGATGAATGCCCTTTCTGATGAGTTCTGTTCGAATCTCTTGAACAAGCGCTTCGGATGCTGTATATTGTTGTCGTTGCAGGATCAATTCACGTTGCATATCACAGAACATGTTGCAAGTTCCATACCAAGCAAACAAAATAATCAGATAAAATAATTTCTTATATAGGTTGCAATTATTCGGGGTATCGGTGCAGTCAGGCAGTTTATTAAAAAAAGTTATACTAAATTATACATTTTTATTCAAAAATAACTATTCTCGATTTTCTAAAGTATTTAGGTTCCTTCCCCTCTACGCTGTCTGTCCCGAACGTAAATAATTTTTGCAGGGGAATTTTCGCTCGCACGTTCATCGATATCAAACAACCCCGTCGCCTGCATCAGTTCTCTAAGCTTCTTGAAGTTGTAATTTCGGGGATCGAATTCCGGTGCCTTATTCGAGATGTTCTGTCCTACCGTACCTAAATGGGCCCATCCGTACTCATCGGCCGAATCCTCCACCGCGTTCTTCAAGAGATTTACAAGCCGTCTGTTTTTTTGAAGCTCGCTCTTCTTCGGCTGCTCCGGCTTAGCAGGTTCCCGCTCTTCCTTTCGCAATATTTCCGTGAAAACAAATTTATCACAGGCGCTTACAAAGGGTTTCGGGGTTTTATTTCCGCCGAAACCGTAGACGGTAAGTCCTGTTTCTCTGATTCGGGAAGAGAGCCGGGTAAAGTCACTGTCGCTCGATACAATACAAAACCCTTCCAGATTTTCCGTGTAGAGGAGGTCCATTGCGTCGATGATCATAGCGCTGTCCGTGGCGTTCTTGCCCCGGGTGTAGCTGAATTGCTGAATCGGCTGTATAGCGTGTTCGAGCAGCATCGTCTTCCAGCCTTTAAGATTGGGCTTTGTCCAGTCACCGTAAATCCGTTTTACACTGGCAATCCCGTATTTCGCGATCTCTTCGAGGAGTCCCTCGATAATAGACGGCTGGGTATTGTCCGCATCGATGAGTACGGCTAGTTTCTTTTGCGGTTCGTAATTATCCATTATCCCGCTTTATGTTTACCTTTACCTTTTCTTTGTCCTCTGTTCCTTCTTTCGGCGGAATTTCAACGACCAGGATCCCGCTTCGATACACGGCGCGGGTGCCTCCTTGGTCGAACTTGTCCCTCGGAACATAATATTTCTGCTCCTGAATGTCCTTCAGTTTCAGCCGGTGCTTGAAGTAATGAAAATCCTTTTTCTCCTGGAACTGCCGGTCCACCTTTGCAGAAAATACCATATAATCACCGAAAAACTCGAGGTTCAATGATGATTCATCAAAACCTGCCAAGGCAAATTCGAATACCAATTCCTTGTCAACAGTCAAATACACATTTACCGGGGGGTATGAGTAGGCGGGATAATAATCGATATTTTCATCCCACTGGAAGATTTTTTCTCCCTTTTGCACCGTTTCCTTGAAACCGTCCTGGACCGCGTCTCGTATATCCTGGGCCGCTTCAAAGACCTCATCCATAATCCTTCCCAAATCGATTACAATCTTTTCTTTCATTTTACACCTCTTTAATAAGCATGTCTTTTGCAGGGCCCCTTGCAGGCGGCCCCGGGGTTCTCTACTCCAAAGTACACAAAACGGGACCTATAATCAAGCGGAAAGGAGCGGTAATATTCCTTCCATTAAAACAGTATATCTGTTAAGGTAGCCTTCATGAAACCAGGCACGCGTATTCTCTTTATCGGAGAAATTGTCGGAAAGGCGGGAATTTACTGTATTAAAAAACTGCTTTCCCGTATAAAAGACGAGTATGGGATCGATTTTGTAATTGCCGCCGGCGAAGGAGCTACAGGCGGTTTCGGAATCGGGAAAAACCACTCCATTTATCTGCATAAACTGGGAATCGATGTGCTCACGGGCGGAGAGTGTATCTACTATAAACTCGATATGGTCACACATATCAAAAAAGCGCCCTACGTTCTCAGACCGGCCAATTATCCTCCGGGAAATCCCGGACGCGGCTGGTGGATTTATACGGTGGGAGACAAGAAGATTGCGGTGGTCGATCTTCTCGGACAGTCCGGATTCAACCGCGTCCACTTGAGTAATCCATATACCTTTCTTCCGGAAATAATTTCCAGAATAACCGCTGAAACCAACATCATTATTGTTGATTTTCACGCGGCCACCACGGCGGAAAAGAGTTCCATGTTTTATCATGTAGACGGCGCGGTTTCCGCCGTTATCGGTACCCATTTCAAGGTCCTGACCGCGGACGCCCGCATATTACCCGGAGGGACCGCAGTCATTACCGACGTCGGAAGGTGCGGGAGCATTGAATCCGTCGGGGGCCTTGATCCGGAAATCGAAATCAAGAAATTTCTCACCGGTGTCCCCGAACGCTCCAACGATGCCTGGGCAAAGCTCGAGCTTCAAGGCGTTCTCATCGACATCGACGAACGGGGAAAAGCGGCCCATATTGAAATTATAAGGAAACAATGCGAAAATCCCGAGCATGAAGGAAACAGCAACGGTTCTTAAGGTTGAAAATAATACCGTCCTCTGCAAATTTCACGAACAGGAAGGATGTAAAAGCTGCAAAAATATCTTCTGTAAAGCAAACGATAGGGTATTTACCGCTGAAAACCGGAACCGGCTGGATTTACA
This sequence comes from uncultured Spirochaetales bacterium, assembly GCA_964458315.1. Taxonomy (GTDB): domain Bacteria; phylum Spirochaetota; class Spirochaetia; order SPDA01; family CAZSGZ01; genus CAYWIK01. The sequence continues at coordinate 23,012 of CAYWIK010000013.1, forward strand.
ACCCGGAGATATTGTCGTTGTATATCTCCAGGCCGGAAAAACGATACAGTCATCTTTTATTGTGCTTATTTTCCCTCTCATTCTCTTTTTTCTGTTTTTTCTTTTTGCACAGCGGGGTCTACAACTCAAAACAGAGATTGCAAATATCGGGCTCGGACTTATCGGGCTTGCCTTAGGTTTCCTCGTCAGTTTCTTTTTCAGCAGAAAAAGTCAAAAAACTTCGATGCCCTTAATCATGGAACGCCGGTCCGCCGGTCCCGTTTCCGAGTGTGAGGAGTAATTATTGTCCTATACCATCGAACTTTTTTTAGACCAACAGACTTGTAAAGTTATCCGCTCGGTGTGGAAAATACTCGAAGAAAAAAGAATCGGCGCGCCCCTCTACAGCACCGGCGCGTTTCCCCATATTTCCCTGTTTACCTATGAAAAGATGGATGAGAATCTATGCAGAGATGTGCTGGCAAGCGCCGCGGAACGGATTGCAAAACTACCCATCCGTTTTACCTACATAGATATTTTCCAGCAGGAGAAAAATGTTGTCTACCTTGGGGCTGAGCAGACCGAAGAAATGAGCGAGCTGCGGAGACAAATTTCTTCAGGACTGCTGCAATACAGCGATACCCTCTGGCCCTACTACGGGAGCGAGAACTGGATACCCCACAGCACCGTGGCAACCGAGCTGCGGCAAAAAGAAATACAGCCCGCTCTTGGAACGGCAAAACAGGGAATCGGGCTTCCTCTCCTGTCACGGGCGCACAAAGTTGCCCTTGTGGAGTTTGCCCCGGTCAAACATATCTTCTCCCTCGAACTGTAAAATAATATGTAAAAAAATACTTCTTGACAAATATAGATTCATATGAGGATATTACACACGACATTAACAAATTGGACAGAATAGATGGAAAAATCACTTGTCATAGTTGAATCTCCGGCAAAAGCGAAAACAATCAATAAATACCTTGGCAATCAATATAAGGTCAAATCGAGTGTCGGGCACATTCGGGACCTGCCCGTCAGCGGGAACCGAAAACCGGTGGACCCGAAGGAGCGGGCAAAGGCGGCAGCCATAACCCGGAAAATGGACCCGGAAGAGAAGGCGGAGCACAAGAAGCGGAAGGCAAAAGAGCAGCTTGTACGGCGGATGGGGCTCGATCCGGAAAACGGCTGGGAAGCCCAATATGAAATCATCCCCGGTAAAAAGAAAGTTTTAAACGAGCTCCAAAAGGCAGCCAAAGAAGCCAAAGATATATATCTGGCTACCGACCTCGACCGTGAGGGGGAGGCGATTGCCTGGCATCTGCGCGAGGCGATCGGCGGCAGCGAAGAAAAATTCAAACGGGTAATTTTCAACGAAATAACGAAGTCCGCGATCCGGGAGGCCTTCGAACATCCAGGCCAGATTGATCTCAACCGTGTACGGGCACAGCAGGCCCGGCGGTTCCTTGACCGGGTGGTAGGGTTTATGCTCTCACCGCTTCTCTGGGCAAAGGTCGCCCGCGGTCTTTCCGCCGGGCGGGTGCAATCGGTGGCCGTTAGACTGATCGTAGAGCGGGAACGGGAAATCCACGCCTTTATCCCGGAAGAGTATTGGGACCTCCACGCGGATTTAGAGACAAAAGGAAAAAAAGGCGTCCGTTTTCAGGTCGTAAAGGAGAACGGAAAGAGCTTTAAACCGAAAAATGAGGAACAGATCAACCAGGCGGTAGCAAAACTCAAAAAAGCGGACTACTCGGTCATCAAACGGGAGGACAAACCGACAAAAAAACGGCCATATGCTCCCCTCATTACCTCGACGATGCAGCAAAGCGCCAGCACCCAGCTCGGTTTCAGTGTTAAAAAAACCATGACCTTAGCCCAGCGGCTCTACGAAGCCGGACACATCACCTACATGCGTACAGACTCGACCAATTTGAGCTGGGAGGCCGTGGCATCGGTCCGAAATTTTATTCAAGAAACCTACGGAGAAAAATACCTGCCGGAAAAACCGAACGTGTACACCAGCAAAGCCGGCGCGCAAGAGGCCCACGAGGCGATCCGCCCCACCAACGCGGCTCGGAAAAGCGAATCCCTCGGCAGTATCGACCGGGACGCAAAGCGGCTCTATGAACTTATCCGGCGCCGTTTTGTAGCCTGTCAGATGCCCCCCGCGGAGTTTATCAGTACCACCGTATTGGTAGAGGCGGAATCTTTCGAACTCAAGGCCACCGGCAGAATAACAACCTTCGACGGATTTATGAAAGTCCTCCCCCCGACCGGAAAGAAGGAAGGGGAGGCTGAACTACCGGATCTGCAGATAGGCGATCCTCTCGACCTTATAAAGCTCGATCCGAGCCAGCATTTTACCAATCCTCCTCCCCGGTATACCGAAGCAAGTTTAGTAAAGGAACTCGAAAAAAGGGGGATCGGCAGACCTTCCACCTACGCTTCCATTATTTCCACGATCCAGGACCGGGGATACGTAATTCTGGAAAACAAAAGGTTCTACGCGCAGAAAATCGGAGATATCGTTACCGACCGGCTGTTGGAAAACTTCCAACATTTGATGGACTACGGTTTTACCGCGAATATGGAAGAACGGCTCGATAAAATCGCCGAAGGAGAAGAACGCTGGAAGAAGGTCCTCGATGAGTTCTATGAGGATTTTAAAAGAAAGCTCGATTCGGCCTATGAAAGCGGCGGTATGCGCCCGAACGACCCGGTGGACACAGAGATCCCGTGCCCCGAGTGCGGAAGGAACATGCAGATCAGGACCGCGAGCACCGGGGTGTTTTTAGGCTGTTCCGGCTATAATCTCCCGCCGAAGGAACGGTGTAAGAAGACCGTCAACCTCATCCCGGGCGACGAAGCGATCCGTACCGACGACGAATCGGCCGAGACCGACGATCTCCGTGCCCGTCGGCGCTGCCCCATCTGCGGGACCGCAATGGACAGCTATCTCATCGACGAAAACCGGAAGCTCCACGTGTGCGGTAACAGCCCGGACTGCCCGGGCCGCGAAATCGAAGAGGGGAGTTTCAAGATCAAAGGGTATGACGGGCCCACCCTGCAATGCGACAAGTGCGGATCTGAAATGCAGCTCAAGACCGGCAGGTTCGGTAAATATTTTGACTGCACCAACTCGGAATGCTCGAACACGAGAAAACTCATGAAAAACGGCCAGCCGGCGCCGCCGAAAATGGACCCCGTCCCAATGCCGGAACTGAAGTGCGAGAAAGTCGACGATTACTATCTCCTTCGAGATGGCGCGTCGGGGGTTTTTCTTGCGGCAAGCCAATTCCCTAAACACCGGGAAACTCGTTCGCCTCTGGTGGAAGAACTCCTCCCGCACAAGGGTGAGATCGACCCGAAGCATCACTTCCTCCTCGAAGCGCCGGCCGAAGATCCCGAGGGAAACAAGGCGATTGTCCGGTTCAGCAGAAAGAACAAAGAGCAGTATGTAATGTCCGAAAAAGACGGCAAACCGACGGGATGGCAGGCACATTACCGCAACGGAAAATGGGTAGAGAACAACAAAAAGGGACGTTCTAAAAAAACGAATTAAAGTTCGAATTTCGTACGAAAATCGATGTCGATCTTTTCCAAACTGTCGATGGTAATCGCGGCTTGGTTTGCAAAAATCTTCAACACCTGAAACTCCTCGTCGGTAATCGACCCGTTTTCCAGGCTCCGGTCGATCCCGATCACTCCGACGACAAACTGCCGGAGAACGAGAGGAGCGAGGGCAAAAGGATTCAAACCGATTTTTTCGGCAAGTTCCTTGTTGATGTAGGGGGAATCTTCCGGATTGGTAATGTTATACGCCTCTTTCAGGAGGGCGCACCGGGCGGTGAGGCCTGCGTCTTTCCGGAGAGGCATCGTGACGGCAAGATCTTCTCTATTCCGGTATCCCTCTTCGCTCCTCGTTTTTGCCGTATAGAGATGGAGATACTCGTTTTTAATGTTGAGATAGAGGATTGCCCGGTCCAGCCTGAGGTGATCGACCAGCCGGGTCAAAATGTAATCAACCGTTTCCCGCACCTTCGTGTAGGAACTGAGCGCTTCGCTCGTACGGTAAAGGAGCAGCATCGTGTTGTTTTTCTTGGACAGAATGATATTCGCCTGCTTTAAGGTATTCTGCTTTTTGTGCAGCAGATTGATAAGGTAGGAGGCCAGCGCCGCAAAGGCGAAAAATGAAAAAATAGTAAAACTCCAGTTGAGGATGATGTATGAACTATTTCGCTCCAGACCGGAAAAAGGGCTGAAAAAGTCCTGGTTAGGGATCAGCCCTTTGTTCACCGCAACGGTGATAAAGGTAAAAAAAAGGGAGGACACCCCGGCGATGATGTAGGCTGTTTTTCCGGCCACCACAATTGCGGCGGAAAAGATCACAAAGAAATAGAGAAACCCAAAGGGACTTGTAATTCCTCCGGTCTTATACACCGTGAGGCTGAAATGGACCACGTCGATCATGAGCTGGAGAAAGACGAGGGGACCGAGATTTTTTACCCGCCGAACAAGGACCACATAAGCGAGGTTCATGAGCAGGATGACCGCAAGGTTAATTCCGTTTACGATCAGCTGATTTTCAGAAAGAAAGGTTTCCTGTGTAAGACCGAAAGCGCCGGCAATAATAATGATAAGAAAAATACTGGGGCTCACGAACCAGCGGATCCGGATAATCAGTTTTAAGTTTTTTAATATCTCTTCCCGAGGCTCCTGAAAGGAAAATGATTGTCCGAGAAAACTCAAAGGATCCTGTCTGGATGTCGTCATCGATAAGTTTCTTTCACCTTGTCTCTTGATGGATTCGACTGGTATATTCACTATGGATATATGAAAAAAATAAGACCGGCCGATATATTAATTGTTCTTGTCTCGGCTATTATTATCGGTCTGTTTTCCTATTTCGCTTACAGTTCATCGGGAAACAATATCGAGGTCACCGTCCAAACCGCGGAAGGAAGGTGGATTTATCCCATAGAAGAGGAAGGGACCTATCGGTTTCAAGGTCCCCTCGGGGAAACGGTGGTGGCAATAGAAGGGGGAACGGTCCGGGTCTCCTCTTCCCCCTGCAGGGAACAGATCTGCGTGGCCACGGGAAAAGTATCCAGGCCGGGTGCATGGATTGCGTGCCTTCCGAACCAGGTTTTTATTCGTCTCGAAGGAAGTGAAGAGGAAGAAGTCGATGCGGGAACTTACTAAATCCGCCGAAACCACGGCGCTCCTCGCCGCCTTTGCTCTCTTTCTCTCTACCATCGAATATCTCATCCCAAAACCGCTTCCTTTTATCCGTCTGGGACTGGCAAACCTCCCCGTCATTATCTCTCTCTATATCCTCACCCCAAAATATACCTTCCTCCTCATTGCGTTAAAAATTGCAGGGCAGGGACTGGTAAACGGCACCGTCTTCTCCTATATCTTTCTTTTTTCCGCTGCCGGTTCGCTTACCAGCGGTACGGTCATGCTCGGCATTAAAATGTTAGGCCGGAAATGGATTTCACCGGTGGGAATCAGTGCTGCCGGCGCCCTCGGGAGCAATCTCATGCAGCTGTTATTGGCCCGGCTTGTGGTAATCGGCCCGGGAGCAGTCCTTATCGCACCGCCCTTTCTCGCAGTCGGACTGGTCAGCTCCGTTTTACTCGGAATGTTCGCCGCCGCGTTCTGCCGTCATTCCCGGTGGTTTCAACGCGCGGGGGCGAAATGAGAATATACGCGGTAAAACCGTATCTCGAAAAACACATCTCTTCAAAGGTTTTGGTTATCGCCGGTCTTGTTTCGGTGCCTGCGTTTCTGCTGCAGGACCGCCTCGTGCTGCAGGCCGCGCAGACGGCCCTGTTTATCGCCGCCGCCCTGCTTGCGGGAAAACAGGTCCGCCTGCTTCCGTCCCTGATAATTCTTGTATCGGTTTCCGTTCTAAACCTTATTTCGCCTATCGGGCGAGTGATGCTTACCTTTTGGCGGTTTTCCATCACCTCCGGCGCCCTCTATCTCGGCATCCAAAAAGGCCTCACCCTCGTGGGCCTGATTTTTCTCTCCAGGGCGACAGTGCGGCCGGATTTAGCTTTCCCGGGAAGGTTCGGAGCGGTTATATCCCGCAGCTTCTACTTTTTCGACCGGATAAACGAAACCTGGGAGAGCATCCCGAAACAAAAAATGATTTCCCGCCTTGACGCTCTCCTCCTGCGAATCCAGGACCCGGGACCTTCGGCCGCACCGCAAAAGTCGGCAGACACGCCAGGAAAAAGAGAGGCCCGGCCGGCCGCAGGGACAACCACCGTCCGAGGATTTATTCTTGCGGGACTCTTTGCCGCGATCCAGTGGGCGCTTTTTTTTCTGCAATACCTCACTGGGAGGGAGCTGTTCTCCGGGATGTAAGCGTATATCTTTTATCCGTAAGCACAAACCGGTCCTCGAGATCCGGTGTCAGAACAACGTTCATTTCCCCGGTAACGAAAATCCCCTCGGCGCCGGGAAGGGTTATTAACAACCGGAAGCCCTCTTCCAGCCCCATGGCGAAAACCGCCGTAGAAAGCGCGTCCGCCCGCAGCGCATCGGGGGCCACAACGGTTGCACTGACCAGGCCGTTTTGCACCGGATAGCCGGTTTCCGGGTCTAGAATATGATGATATCGAACGCCGCCGGCCTCGAAATAGCGCTCATAGGTACCGGAGCTCACCACAGCCATCTCTCCCCCTGAAATAATCCCGAAATATTCGCCCCGCGTTCCGCCGGGCTTCTGAATACCCACCCGCCACGGCTCCTTCGGTTTTGAACCGAATACCCGAATGTTTCCGCCGAAATCGATAATCCCGCGATCGACCCCTTCTTTTTTCAAGACTTCTTCCGCCGCGTCTGCCGCATAGCCCTTGGCAACCGCTCCTAAATCGATCCGCATCCCTTTCTTCTCGAGAAAAACGGTCCATTCTTTCCGATCTAAAACCAAATATTTATAATCAACCAACGAAAGAAGCCGGTCGATTTCCGCGTCAGGCGGAATTTGAGCGCTCTCTGAGCCGATACCCCACGCTTCTACCAGCGGCCCGACGGTAATATCCAAAGCGCCGCCGCTCAATTTCGCCGCCTCAAGCGCTTCCTCTATGACGGCGAACGTATCGGCCGCAACCTCCACCGGATGCATCCCGGCATTCCGGTTTATCTCCGAAACCTCGCTGCTCTCGATATTTACACTCATCATCTCTTCAATTTCTTCTACCCGAATAAAAGCATGATCGACGGCTTTTTGATGACCGCCGGAATAGACCGTAATAGTGCAGGCAGTGCCGAGGAAAAACCGGGTATCGGTGACCGCATCGCCGGACCGGCATGAAATGAAAATCGCTGCCGCGCCGGCAAGAATAGCAAGAAATTTTATAAAGACCCCTTTAGTTCCTTTTTTTATCATGAAATGACAACTACCATATTCGCCATGCAATTTCAATCACCGGAGATCTTTACATAGTGTTGCAGATATAGTTAAGTATTAGTATATGAATGACCTTTGGGAACATCCATTTCTTAAAGAAGATTATCTAAATATAAGAGACGTGATAGATGACACCGTTAAGAACAGCAGTCTAATCATCCGGGGTCCTTTAAGAAATGTTATCCTGCGGCGCGGGAAGATGGTCAGGCCGATGCTTCTGGTTATCGCTTCGAAATTTGGAAACAAGCAGGCCCGGAAGGATATTGCAAACATCGCTGCCGCGGTAGAACTCCTGCACCTGGCTACCCTTCTGCACGATGATGTAATCGACGACAGCCCCTGTCGGCGGGGCGCCCCGGCGCTCCACACCGAAATCGGAAAAAAACAGGCGGTGCTTGCAGGGGATTATCTGTTTACTCAATGTTTTACCCTCGTTGCACAGTATGCTTCGACGGAAAATTCAAAAATTCTTGCCAAAGCGGTCTCCCGCGTTTGCAGCAGTGAAATAGAGCAGGCAGAAGGCGCTTTCAACTTTCATACCGGTATAAGACAATATTTGCGGAGAATAACCGGAAAAACCGCCGCTCTTTTTGCCTTAAGCTGCTTCATCGGGGCTTCGGAGGGTGGATGTTCACGGGAAATAGCCAATATTTTCGGCAGGATAGGCTACAACCTCGGTATCTCCTTTCAGATTATCGACGACATTCTCGACTATAAAGGAAACCGGGAAGAACTCGGGAAACCGATTGGGACGGACCTAAAAGAAGGCACCGTTACCCTTCCTCTTATTTTTGCGATGCAGGAAGACCGGGGTGAACTCGAAAAATTATTAGGTCCGCCGCCCTTTTCATCACGGCAAATACATCATATCATTAACCATGTAGTGAAGTGCAGCGGTGTGTTACAGGCGGAGCAAACGGCAGAGCGTTATTCCCAAAGGGCACTGCGGGAAATCGGCAGACTTCCGTTTTCACCTCCTTTGCCTTTTCTCACCGGCGCAGTCGAGTGGCTGCTTTGCAGAACCAATTGACGGGATAAATTTGAATGGAACCGCATAGTTCGAGAACCATGGAAATACTCGTTATATCCGAGAATGAACAGCTCTATAGAAACGCACAGCGGCTCTGCAGAAATGTGGTAATTGACAGAAAAAAGATAAAGGTAAAATATGAGCGGGATCCGGGGAGCTTGGAAAAACATTTTAGAGGCCCTCCCCCTGTTGCCCTGGTGATTATCGGCAAAGTAAACAATGAAGGCGATCAAATTGACTTGGTACACTTTATCCGCCATACCCTGCATAATCATACTGTCCAGATAATTTTGCTTCAGCATTCGGAACGCTCTATTCCTCCCGCCCACGTCCTTATAAGCCTGGAAATTCATCACAGCACCTGTATCGAGGCCCCTTCGGGGAATTGCCTTCTGGCCCCGATTCTCTCGGCGCTCAAAGCATTTTCCATCCGCCTTCAGCTGGCGTCTCTCCGGCAGAAAATGGAGATCAAAGTGCGGAGCCGGACCAGGGATTTGGAAAATGAAAAAACCGTGCTGCAGCAGTCGATGGAATCCATCCGGGAAGACCTCGAAGCGGGGCGGCATCTTCAGTACAAGATGCTGCCGGAAAAGAGAATGGAAATCGGCGAATATAAATTCAGCAGGGCCCTTCTCTCATCCTCCAGTTTAAGCGGAGATTTTCTCGATTATTTCGAAATCAATGAAAACGCAATCGGTTTTTACATCGCCGACGTATCGGGGCACGGGATATCCTCCGCGTTTTTTACCGTCCTGCTCACCAACTTTATGCATACATTTCTCAGAAGGTATCGTTTCGAACAAAATATGACGATTCTAAAACCCGCGCTGCTTCTCCGGGAGCTCAATAAACAGTTTCTGCAGGAGAACTTGGGAAAATATCTCACCATGTTCTACGGAATCATCAACAGAAAAGAACGCAAACTCGCGTTCGCGAACGCCGGACAATTCCCCTATCCGATTGTCTATTCCCGCACCAATATTTCCATGAACCTGATTCGGGACTGGCAGACCGACGGCAGCCCTTTGGGAACAAAATACGGTCCAATCGATCTGGAGCTCGATTTCAGCAGGGGCAGAAGCGCGCGGATACAATCCAAGGGGCCCCCTCTCGGACTCTTTATCGAGGCTAAATACCGGGAATTCGAACTTCGCCTTCCTGACGAATTCCTGCTTCTCATGATCTCAGACGGAATTCTCGAAACTTTAAAGGAAGGGAGTCTCGAAAAAAAGCTCGAGTACCTGGACACGATTGTCAACAGCCTCGATATTGAAATATCGGAAATCTTAGAAAAACTTTCACTCGATAACGAAACTTCCATTCCCGACGACATCACCTTTCTTTTGATAAAGAGGGAGATTGATAATGGCTGAACCGGCATATCTTTTCGCCCGGCAGGACTCAATTCTGTTTTTTAAACTTACGGGGGAATTAAAATACACCCACAGCATCGGATTCGACAATTTTCTCGATCAACTCATGGAAAAGAATGATTTCGATCATGCGGTTTTCGATCTTACCGAGGCGGAATACATCGACAGTACCAATCTCGGACTCATGGCCAAACTGGCCGTATTTATGAAAAAACAAGGCAAATCCATGCCCAGTATCATTTCCGCCAACGAAGATATCAATCGAATTTTGGAAAGCGTAAACTTCGGAAATTTCTTTAAAATCATCCGGGACCCCGAAGCTTCGATTAAACCGGAAAATGAAATTCCGCAGGCGGAAGGGGATAGAGAAAAATCGACCCGAATGATCATCGATGCTCATAAAAATCTTATCCGGCTCAGCAAGGAAAATAAGGAGACCTTTCAGGATATTGTTTCTCTTTTAGAAAAAGAGTCCCGGCGGAAAGGTTTCGACAAAGGCCGTTAACCCGTCTCATCCGGCGGAACGGTCCGTATATGAAGCTCCTTAAGCTGTTTGTCCGAAACCGGTCTCGGAGCGTTCATCATCAAATCCTGGGCCTTCTGGTTCATCGGAAACGCCACCACTTCCCGGAGGTTCTGTTCCCCGGTTAGGAGCATAATGATACGGTCCAATCCGGGAGCAATTCCGCCGTGGGGAGGAGCGCCCATTTTAAATGCGTTGATCATCCCGTGAAACTTTTCGTCCACCTCTTCCCGGGAATATCCCGCAATATCGAAAGCCCGGTACATGATATCGGGCCGGTGGTTCCGGATCGCGCCGCTCGAAAGCTCCTCGCCGTTACACACGATGTCGTATTGAAATGCCAGGACCGACAGAGGATCTTCCGCTTCGAGGGCCTCGATTCCTCCCTGAGGCATTGAGAAAGGGTTATGGGAAAAGGTCACCTGCCGGGCCTCCTCGTCCCACTCGTACATCGGAAAATCGACGATCCAGCAGAAGCGGAAAATTTCCTTCTGAATGAGACCGAGTTCCTGCCCGAGCTTGGTGCGTACTTCACCTGCAATCCTGACCGCGTCTTTTTCCTTACTGCAGACGAAAAACACCGCGTCTCCGTCTTCCACCCGGCACTCCCGGCTAATCGCGTCGATTCCGTCCCGGGAAACATATTTTGCAATCGGACTTTTTACCGTTCCTTCTTTCCATAGAATATATCCCAATCCCTTCGAACCGATCGATTGTGCGTATTCGATCATGCCGTCGAAGAAACGGCGGGGTTTGTCCGCTATTCCCTCCACGGGAATCGCCCGGACAATTCCGCCTTTTTCTATTTCCCCGGCAAAGGCTTTGAACGCGGAGCCGCGGAAAGCCTCGGTGACATCGTGGATAACCAGCGGATTCCTCAGGTCCGGCTTGTCGGTGCCGTATTTGAGCATCGCTTCCCGGTAGGGGATTCGGACGAAGGGCGCCCGGTCCACTGCCCATTCGGAAAACTCGCTGAACAGCTCCGTAAACAGCCCTTCGACTGCGTGGAAAATATCATCCTGGGTGGCAAAGGCCATCTCGAGGTCGATTTGATAGAACTCTCCCGGGCTCCTGTTCGCCCGGGCGTCTTCATCCCGAAAGCAGGGGGCGATTTGGAAATAGCGGTCGAAACCGGAAATCATTAAAAGCTGTTTGTACTGCTGGGGCGCCTGCGGAAGGGCGTAAAACCGGCCGGGGTGGATCCGAGAAGGAACGAGATAGTCTCTTGCGCCCTCGGGGCTGGATGCGGTAAGGACCGGTGTCTGGATTTCCAAAAATCCCAGGTCGTTCATCACTTCCCGCACCTTGAGAATTACCTCGGACCGCGTGACAATGTTTTGGTGGATCCGGCTTCTGCGCAGATCAATAAACCGGTATTTGAGCCGGAGCTCCTCCGGCTCCTTCTCCTCCGGAAACACGCTGAAGGGAAGCTGCTCGCAGTATCCGAGAACCTCGTACTCCTCGACGATCACTTCGATATCACCGGTTGCGAGCTTCGGGTTGATATTTTCCTCTTCCCGCATCGCCACCGTGCCGTCGATCCGGATGACCGTCTCCTTGCTCAGCCGGGAAAGATCCGCGTGGAAATCGGTCCCCGGATAGCTCACAAGCTGGGTAATCCCGTAATGGTCCCGAAGGTCGAGAAACAGTACACCGCCGTGGTCCCGTCGATTGTGGATCCACCCGGAAAGCCTGACGCGGCTGTCGACATCTTCTCGTTTCAGCTGGTTGCAATGGTGACTTCGATACCGGTGCATATACTACCCCTCGGATATATTTAATTTTTCTCTGATTATCCGTTGCGCTAGTTTCGGGTCCGCTTTTCCTTTGGAAACCTTCATAACCTGCCCGACGAGAAAACCGAGAGGCTTTAAATCACCGCGTTGGATCTGACCTGCCGCCTTCGGCTGTTCCTCGAGTACTCTATCGACCAGACCTTCCAGCTCGCTTCGGTCGCCTATCTGCTCCCATCCCCTCTCCTGCATGATGATCTCAGGGTCTCGGTCTTCGGTAAAGAGAAGTTCGAGCAGTTCTTTTCCGATTTTACTGTTGATCCTCTCTTCCCGCAAAAGCTTGGTAAAAAGGGCGAAATGTTTTTCCGACAAACCCGATTCACCGAGGGAGACACCGTCGCGGTTACAGATCTTTTGTACATCGGAACCGAGCCACGAAGCTGCCAGCTGCGGATCGCCGCCTTTCTCTACGGTTTTTTCAAAAAAATCGGCGGTTTCCCGCTCCTCGCACAGAAACGCCGCATGTTCTTCGGGAATTCCGTATTCAGCCTGAAAACGCTCCCGCCGGGCAAAGGGAAGTTCAACGAGTCGTCCTTCTACTCTTGCGAGAAAGGTGTCGTCCGCCCTGAAGGGAGGGAGGTCGGGTTCCGGGAAGTAGCGGTAGTCGTGGGCGCTTTCCTTTGTCCGCATCGAAACGGTCACCCCTCTATCCATGTCCCACTGCCGGGTTTCCTGCAGGATAATATCTCCCTTTTCAATCTGCTTTTTCTGCCGTTCGATCTCGAAACTGAGCGCCTTTTTGACGAACCGCGAGGAGTTTAAGTTTTTCACTTCCGTTTTTGTGCCGAGGCCTTTTCCTTCAAGGTTGATGCTCACATTTGCATCGCATTTAAGAGAGCCTTCCTCCATATTTCCATCGCAGACCCCGAGATAACGGACCATCCTTCTAAACTCCTGAATAAACTGCTCCGCCTCTTCCCCGGTTTCGAGGTCCGGTTCGGTTACGATTTCCAGCAGGGAGGTCCCGGCCCGATTGTAATCGAGGTAAGAGTTCCCGCCTTCGTGGATCATCTTCCCGGCATCTTCCTCTAAATGCACATCGTGGATGCCGATTTTCTTTCTTGTGCCCGCGAGGTCGAGTTCGAGGTAACCGTCTCTTCCGATTTGGGCGTGATATTGGGAAATCTGGTAGTTTTTGGGCATATCGGGATAAAAATAGTTTTTCCGGTCGAAGGAGGTGTTTCCGCTGATTGTACAGTTAAGCGCCCGGGCCGCAAGGAAAGCCATCTCCACGGCTTCGCCGTTTAACGCCGGCAGTACCCCGGGATACCCCATACAAACCGGACATATTCGGCTGTTCGGTTTTTCACCGAATCCGGTCCGGCAGCTGCAGAATGCTTTCGACCTGGTAAGGAGCCTTATATGAATTTCCAGACCGATATATGAACGATACATCAACCGCTCCAATCCTCGGAATATCCCGGACAGAATTCAGGGGGATGTTCCTCATGCCAACGCCGGACCGTTTGAAAGAGAAGCCGCTCTTCAAACGGCGGCGCCAGAAGCTGCATCCCCGCGGGGACCCCTTCTTCGATGCCTGTCGGAAATGCAAGGGCGGGAATTCCGGCCAGGTTTGCCGAACTGGTATAAATGTCCGCAAGCTTCTGCTGAAAGGGTGTGAGACCCGCTTTGCCGTGGGAAAACGCATTGGTGGGAAAAACCGGCATGAGAAGGAGATCGACCCGGTCGAAACAATCGGCGAACCCTTGCCGTATCGCAGTCCGTATTTTCTGGGCCCGGATATAGTATTGCTCCTGAAACCCGGATCTGAGAACATAGGTACCTAAAAGCACCCGCAGTTTCACTTCCTCCCCGAAACCGTCGCTCCGGGCCCGGAGAACGAGCTCTTCATAGCTGTCCGTTTCCGCGGGCCTGCGGCCGTACCGGATTCCATTGTACCGAGCGAGATTGGCGCTCGCCTCGGCTGTCGCGATGGTGTAATAGGCGGGAACGGTATATTCGAGGGCCGGCACTTCCACCTCGACGGTCTCATACCCTAAGGAGCCGAGCTCATCGATACAGTACCGGTACTG
>CAYWIK010000014.1:0-1123 GCA_964458315.1 uncultured Spirochaetales bacterium
TGCCGTTCACCGCACTCTTTTGGGCCCTTAATATACTCGAGGCTATAAGAAAAAAGCCGCTCTGTTCCATGATTTTTGCCGGAGGCTATTATCATGAAAACACAATGATGTTTGAAAGTCCGGAAGGAGTTCAACTCATTCGAAGGAACCGCGCAAATAAAGGTTTTTTCGCTGCCGGAGGAGTGAACGCCCGATTAGGGGTCACAAACTCCAATCCCTATGCCGTTGCCATCAAACAAGCATCCCTCGCTTCCGCATTGACGAAAATTTTGATGGTTGATTCATCTAAATTTGGAGATATCAAACCGGCCTACTACGCCCAACTCCAGGACTTCGACGTTATCATCACCGATGAAGGCATTCCGCGGGAATATGTACAAATCGCAGAAGAGTCGGGAATCGAACTTTATACCGTTTGATCTACTTTAAGCTTTATTCTGTTTCCCCAGTAGATAAATGGTGTGTCCAGAATTGCTACAATCCATTTCATAATATATGTGGTGATCAAGATTTGGATAACCGTTTGCAGAGGGAAAACTCCAAGAAAAGCGGCAAAGGTAAAAACAACCGTATCGATCAGCTGGCTCACCATGGTACTTGCATTATTCCGAAGCCAAATCGCACGGGTTCTCGGAAACTTGATTTTCCAAAAGTGATAAGCCCACACATCGTGAAACTGGGACAATCCATAGGCAATGAGACTAGCCCCGGCAATCCTCGGCATGACCCCGAAAATTTCTTTGAGATGGCTGTGGGCAAAATCACTCGGCGCGGGACGGAAAAAAAGCGCCAAGTTCATAAGCAGGGTCGCGGCAATAAGGGTAAAAAAACCGATAAAAACACCTTTCCGAGCAACCTTTTTCCCGTAATTTTCAGAAAGCATGTCCGTGGCAAGAAACGATGAAGCGTACACAATATTGCCTAATGTGGTGGTGAAAGAAAAGAGCTCCACCGTTTTAAGCACCTGTATGTTCGCGACAATTACCGACAAGGCAATCCATCCATAGAGTCCTGATATTCCGTACAACCGGTAAGCCAGGATTACCATGAAAAACGAGGCGATCATCATGCCGAACCAGAGGAGCTCATTCATTGCGCAAACACCGCCTGCATGGGAATACCG
>CAYWIK010000014.1:1223-4102 GCA_964458315.1 uncultured Spirochaetales bacterium
TGTATTATCCGGTCATTGCAGCCACATCGGCTTCCGCTGTGGAAATCGGTTTGATATCGAATTTCTCGACCAGCACCTTTGCCACATTTTCCGAGAGGAAAGCGGGCAGCGTTGGCCCGAGCCTGATATGTTTGACTCCGATGGAAAGCAGGGCCAAGAGAACCGCTACCGCCTTCTGCTCGTACCATGCGATGTCGTACTCGATGGGGAGGTCGTTAATGTCATCCATGCCGAACACCTCTTTCAATTTCAGTGCGATCACCGCAAGTGAGTAGGAATCGTTGCACTGCCCCGCATCGAGGACCCGGGGAATTCCGCCGATATCTCCTAAATTGAGTTTATTGTAACGATATTTCGCGCATCCTGCAGTCAATATCACCGTGTTCTCCGGAAGTTTTTCAGCAACATCGGTAAAATACTGCCTGCTTGGAAATCTTCCGTCGCATCCCGCCATGACGACAAACTTCTCGATCGCGCCGCTTTTGACCGCTTCGACGACCTTATCGGCTAAGGCCGTCACTTGGTTATGGGCAAACCCGCCTGTCAAGGTTCCGGTTTCGAGTTCCCTGGGGGGCGGGCAAGCCTTCGCCCGCTCGATGACCGGTGAAAAGTCCTTTGCTTTACCATTTTCCCTCTCTTTTATGTGCGGAATGTCCGGGTACCGCGCAACTCCCGTAGTGAACAGCCGGTCCCGGTAGCTTTCCTGCACCGGGGTAATGCAGTTAGTGGTCATGAGTATAACCCCGCCGAAACTGTCGAACTCCTTGTTCTGTTTCCACCAAGAATTGCCGTAGTTTCCTGCAAAATGTTCATACTTTTTGAAAGCCGGATAGTACTGGGCCGGAAGCATTTCCCCATGGGTATACACATCGAGCCCGGATCCTCTTGTCTGCTCTAAAAGTTCTTCCAAGTCCTTGAGATCGTGCCCCGAAATCAGAATTCCGGGGTTGTGCCTCACCCCAAGCTCGACTTCGGTAATCTCCGGATGACCGTAGGCATCGGTATTTGCAGCATCGAGCAGCGCCATCGTGGTCACTGCGGTTTCACCGGTTTCGAGTACCAGACCGACAAGTTCTTCCTGCCCGGTTTGCCTGCTCACGGCGTCCATGGCCTTGAAGAGAAATGCCGCTATACCGTCATCCCATTTTCCTAAAACCTGGGCATGATGCGCGTATGCGGCTATGCCTTTGCAGCCGTATACAATAAGCTCCTTGAGGGAGCGAAGGTCCTCATTCTCTGTTTCCAATACGCCTAGTTTCGCCGGATCCACTGCGTCTTTCCGTATCTCCTCGCGGTTTTTCGGGGCCCAGGTTGCGGACGCCGGCATATTCTCGGCTGCCTCTTCTCCCCTTTGCCGCAGGCCGGCGGACAACCGGTCACGGATCGCCAATCCCCGCTCAACCAGGTCCAGTATGGACTCTTCGTCGAAACTCGCATTTGTGATTGTAGTAAAAAGACCTTCCAGTACGAACTCTGCCGCTTCCCGCCATTCGGCAGTCCGTTTCTCTCCGGGAACATCGTTCATCACTGCCGCGAAATTTGAGATCCCCTTAAGCGAATAAATAAGCGCATCCTGCGCGTTAGAGGTTTCAGCATCCTTTCCGCACACGCCCTTTAGAGTACAACCGTTGTTTTTAGCGGTTTCCTGACACTGATAACAAAACATACTCATATTTTCCTCCTCGAATATTATTGAGTCTAAAACTAAGCTATAGATTCTCTACCGGTTTTTCTGTACCATTTGTTACATGAATACGATAAATTCGGCATGCCTTGCCGCGTTACGACAGAATATGTTGTTTCAGGGAATAGAGGAAAAAGAACTTCATGAAATAATCCGATCCTATCGGTGGATGTTAAAGAAATATCATAAAAACGCTCTTCTCTTTTTCAGAGGAGATGAATATAACGATCTCTATATCATCTGCAAAGGTGGCGTTTCGGCGGAAATTCAGGACTTAAACGGGAAAACGTTGAAAATCGAAACTTTGCAGGCGCCGGACATCATTGCGCCGGGAATCCTATTTGCTTCTGACAATCACCTGCCTGTTACGGTTACGGCCCAATCGGATGTAGAAGTTATGGCACTGTCAAAGCAATCGATTCTCAACCTCTGCAGTAAATATCAGGATATTCTCCTTAATCTTCTTAAGGATTCGGGGGATAAAATCGCCCTTCTCTCAGAAAAACTCAGGCTTATTCAGTTTAATACCATCCGGCAAAAAATTGCGGGGTATCTCCTCGACCAGACCAACCGGCAGGGTACCGATGTGGTGGCCCTGCGGTATACAAAAGAGACTTTAGCGGAAATTTTCGGGATCACGAGACCGGCCCTCTCCCGGGTTTTTTCCGAACTCTCCCGGGAGAAGGTTTTGCAGCAGTCGGGAAAGCAGGTAACCATCCTCGACCGCGTACGCTTAGAATCGTTTATCGAAACAGACGAGTAATTTTAGACCCACTCCTCGGCCAAAATATCTCCACGGATTCCTAAAACAATCCTTTTAATCGGCACTTTTCGCCCGGCCCGGTCCACTGCCGCCCCGGCCAAAGCCGCCAGCCCCCCGCAGCACGGCACCTCCATCATTAAAACGGTAATGGTATTGATTTCCCCTTGATCTATGAGGGCAGTCAGTTTTTCGAGGTATATCTCTTTTCCGGAATCGAGTTTCGGGCAGGCAATGGCGAGTGTTTTGCCGGCCAAAAATCTGGTATGAAAATCTCCGATCGCATAGGCCGTACAGTCGGCTGCGAGGAGGAGGTCGGATTTTTTAAAATGCGGGGATGCAGGATTTAAAAGGTGCATTTGTACAGGCCAGTGGGAAAGCTGTGAAACCGGTTCACCGGTTGCCGGGGCGCCGGCGATACCGGCCGGCCCTTCG
>CAYWIK010000014.1:4202-37137 GCA_964458315.1 uncultured Spirochaetales bacterium
CTGTGAAACCGGTTCACCGGTTGCCGGGGCGCCGGCGATACCGGCCGGCCCTTCGTCCGTTTCCGCGGCGGCGGGCGCGACTCGAGCCGGGGCGGAATCGAACGCCTGCGCCAAGCTTCCGGGGCATCCGCGGGCGAGCGTTTCTTCACAGTCGTTTCCACTCTCGTGGTTCCCCGCCTGCCGGCTGCTTGTTTTCCCGCTCTCCGCATAGCCGCGCTCTTCGAGATACTCTACCGCCTGCCGGTGATATTCCGATTCACCGTGATCGAGCAAATGTTTGAGATGCGCCGCAATCACGGCCTCACCTTGAGCTGCAATCCGCTCAATCACTTCTTTTTCGTTGTACGGCCCTGCTTCCCGATCCTCGACGGTTATGGCGCCTTCAGGACATTCACCGATGCAGGCCCCTAAGCCGTCGCAGAAATTTTCATTCACGAGCCGTGCTTTCCCGTCAATAATCTGCAGTGCCCCTTCCGGGCAGCCGGTAACGCACAACCCGCATCCAGTGCATTTTTCTTCATCGATTGATATGATTTTACGTTTCATCTATTGCTCCTCTCCGTGTAAAACCGCCGGTTCCAAAAGACACGTTTCCGGAACTGCCGCTTTATGAGTATTATAATAAGGTTTTGTCTAAAAAACCGTAACCAATGTTACAGATTCGAAAATGTTTTTTTATTCAAATCTGCGGGCGGCGGCATCGATGTCCTTAAGCCCGCTTCCGGTTATCAGAATGACGACGGTCTCATCGGATGAAATGCGCTCCCTTTCCCGCAGAAAGCCCGCGTAGGCGGCGGCGGCGGCGGGTTCGGCGAAGAGCCCCGACAGAGACGCAAGCTCATACTGTGCTTCGAGGATATCATCGTCCGAAACGATAACGGCGCCGCCGCCGTGCTGCTTCAGCTTCTTGACAGCGTAATAGCCGCCCCGGGGCACGTCTACGGAGATGGAGTCGGCAAGGGTCGTTGATGAGACCGGGTCGCCGAAATCGCCCTTTTCGAGTGCCCGGGCGATCGCAGAGCTGCCTTCGGCCTGTGCCGCGATGATTCGGGGCATGCGGGACGACATACCGGCTTTCAGCAAATCTTCGAACCCTTTACATACACCGGAGATGATGACCCCGTCTCCGGTGGGAACATATACCTGATCGGGTACTCTTCCGAGCTGAAAAAATATCTCGAGGGCGGCGGTTTTTTTTCCTTCGATGGTAAGGGGATTGAATGCCGTATTCCGGCTTATAAAACCCGGCCTGTCTTTATATTCGAGGGCCAATTCAAAGGCCTCGTCATAGGTGCCGTCAACCAGTTCCACCTTCGCTCCGTACTGAAGAGCTTGAATTTGCTTTGCCTTCGGGGCCCCTGCGGGCATAAAAATCGTAACATCGAGTTCGGCCGCGGCCCCCACCCCGGCCATGGAAGAAGCAGCATTGCCTGTGGAGGCCACGACCACGTTTTTTATCTTATGCTTACGCGCATAGGCCGCCACGAGGTAGGATGCCCGGTCTTTTAGGCTTCCGGTAGGGTTGGCCGTGTCGTCTTTTAAGAACAGACCGGGGAAACCGGCCGCCTCCCGGAGACGGGCCGGCGCCCACAGCGGTGTCTGCCCGACGGGAATGGTTGGAAAGTGTACTTTTTCCACGCAGATGAGATCGCCCTGATCAAATAAGGACGTACTCGTATCGCCGCTGCCGCGCCGGTTTCCGTTCCATGAACCGTTAAAATCAACTTCCAGAATACCCCGCAGCGGCCGGTCGTTCTCCTGTTTTCCCGAGCAGGATGGACAAACCATATGCCCCGGAGACATATCGTAGGTCTTTCCGCATTCACTGCACCGGTAATAGAATTCCATTGTTTATTTTTGTTTTTCCGTAACAGCGGATTTTATTTTATGAAACAAATTATTGTTTCCTTGGAGAGACGCAAAAAGTTTATTTTTCGCCCGCTCCCTCGCCTGGTCCACGGCAAGACCGCCTTCCTTGAACTCTTCCGTTTCGAAACTGAACAGGCTCTTGCCGCTCCGAACGACGTTGATCACCGCCCGTGCGTATGTGAAATAAAGGCCGAAATCGTTTTCAGGAAGATCACGAAAATAGAGAGTAAACATTATATTTGTACCCTCCGGATCGAAGTCTGAAGTAATTTCAAAAGGCATCTCCTCTCCGAAGAGCGCGGATACCGAATTGTAGAGGCCGGGGAAATTTTCGCCGGAACCGACCGCAGCTTGCAGGCCGACGGAACGCTTCTGCAGTTCGATAAAAAGATCGGTTTCCGGAGTAAAGACCCGCACAGCATTTTCATCAATGCCGAGGCTCGAAAAATCGACCTTCCATAAACAAGTCTGCCGGCCGAGTTCCAAGCCCGCAATGTCTACCTTTCCGCTGAAGTACCCGGCTTGATCGGTAACAACCTCCGCAATCTCTTTCCCCCCGGAATAGAGCACACAGTGGAGCTGTCCCGTAGGCAGGTCGAGAGAATTGACCACAGCGAGGGAAACCTTCGGGGCCTCTCCCTGCTCAATAAGCAGCTCTTCCGGCACGACACTGATGTCAAGGGAGGCGGAAAGCCTCGATATTTCACTTTGCAGAAGGTCGATCAGAGCACCCTTTTTCCCGTTGACCGCTGCCTGAATCGTCCCGACAAAAGGAGATTCATAGATCAATTTAAAACCGTCCCAGAGAACGGCCAGTTTTTCCGCCACAGACTGCCGTTCATGCAGGACCCCCTCTGCCATAGTCACAACTCGATCTTTGAGGGCTTCTTTCATTTCGTCAAGCTTCGATTTTGCAAATCGGTAATAAAACCAATACCCCTCTTTTTCCGAGTAGAACGTATCAACCGGCTCTACACCTTTGAGGTTTTGCTTAACATTTTCTTCTATTCGCCGGGAAAGCCGTTCATAGGTATTTCCTTCCGAATCATCTTCGGTTTCGACGACAATTTCCGCCTCGATCTTAGTCGAAATCGCGGACGCCAGAGAAGCGAGGGCCGCTAACCGCGCTTTCTCCATGTCCGCCGCGCGGTCTCCGGTATTGGAAGAACCGACCCCGATAAAATAATCCGGATCAATAGGATACTCCACGATCCATGCAGGCAGTTCCTCTGCCGGTTCCTTGGTTTCCGGTCCGCTTTTACAGCCGGCGAAGGACCATAGAAGGGCCGCGCCGAGGACCAAATAAATTCCAATTTTTAGTCGGCTTTTCATCATCTGTTACTCTCCGGACAGACCGCTAAGGAATAATAATATCTGCCGTTATTCGAATGCCATCGAGCGAGGATGTACATTTCCTTCAATTCGGCCTTCGCTATTTGACTGGTTGCTGATTTTCTAACCTGCCCGATGCTGGTCGTTTGTTCCAGCTCGCCCGCTTTGGTTTTGATAGAAAGCTGCCGCAGCATCTCAGACAGAGCTTGTTTGTCCGCGGCAAGGATCGACTGCTTCAGGGTTGCCCGCCGGTCGGTAACGCCGACGGACACGATATAGCCGGGTATTTCGGGAATCGACGTGACCCACTCCGGCTCTTTTGAACCCGCCCTTCCTTTGGGAATCGGGTTATAGCCGTAGGAAGGAGCATTGTTATCCGGCAGCGCTGCAAGGAGCATCGTGCCGTTTTTGTCCTGATGCATGTCAATCACTTCAAGCCGCTCTGCCAGCTGAGGGACTAAAGACGGCTCATATTGTACCTCGAGATAGGTATACTGTCCCTTTCTATAATCCAAAAACCCTGTTTCAGCGTCGAGATAAAAATAGAGGGCCGCATACATCGCGGCGTCCTGCAGCGCCGCCGCTTCCTCGTTTTCATCGTAAAACATATTGTCGGCAATACCTAAAAAAACAGGGCTGCCTTCTTCCGGCAGGCTGGTCCAAAGCCTTCCGGTGGATTCGGCCATGACTTCTTCGAGGGAAATATTTTTTATTTCTTCGGCGGCACCCCCGGCAGGACCGGCCGGCTTGGTTGTCGTACATGAAAACGTGAAAAATGAGAGCAAAATTAAAAAAGCGGTTATTACCGCGCGGGATTGTTTTATTCGTATCATGATATTCTCCCGAAATTTTACCCTAGTGTAGCAACATTTA
The DNA here is from genome assembly GCA_964458315.1 of uncultured Spirochaetales bacterium. Lineage (GTDB taxonomy): Bacteria > Spirochaetota > Spirochaetia > SPDA01 > CAZSGZ01 > CAYWIK01. The sequence goes on from CAYWIK010000014.1 coordinate 8,277, forward strand.
GCTAGTTTGAAAAGAATAAGTTTTAGAAAAAAAGCCGCCCCTTTTCACCGGAGCGGCTGAGTTGTTTGCGATATTTTTTTGCGATATTTCTAAGAACTACAGCTGAAACTATTCTGTAACCGGTTTCGACTCAGGCGGACTGTCTTCGAGCTGTGCATCCAACTTTTGTGCGGCCTGGTCGGCCTTGAACTCGGCAAATGCCGCGTCTTCGTTCCGCTGAAATGCTTCCTTCGCGTCGTCGACAAACTCGCTCTTTAAGTAAACAACGCGCACCCAGACCCCGCCGTCTTTCATAACTTCCATCTTGTCCGGAGTAAGTCCGCTCAGCTCGTTGTTTGTGATTTGTTTCGAGATATTTTCAACGAAGTTGATGGTCTGGCTGTTGTCGTCCACGCCTGCTTCCTGCTGATAGTCGGTCATCATCGCCTGAATAGTCGACTGGATCTGAAAGGAAATATCGGTCCTCGCCCGCGCGAGAGCAGTGGTCCGGGACGTATTGAGGTTGGACATTTTTGCATACCCGATTCCGTACATCGCGTCGCCGGCGGTTTCCATATTCATCACCCATTCCGGTAATTCATCAATTTCCTCTTTGGACATTTCCGCTCCGGTTTCCGACTTATCGGCTCCGCCGGGACATCCAATCAGCACGATGGCAAATACAGCCGCAACCGCTAGAAAGATAAATTTCTTCATTCTACTTGCTCCTTTAATTGAGATTTCTCTCTAAAATCTACCCCACATCAAATCCAAATTCAAGTTAAATTTACGTTTTTCTCATAATTATCGAAATACATGTCCTGCTTTCCGCAACACCGATTTTTTACTATGATGGCACCATGGAAAATACGGCGGGTATATGGTTTGCCACAACCTCCGCGGGGATTGAAGGAATCCTCAAACAGGAACTCGAAAAACTCGGATGCCAAAACTGCCGCGAGACCGCTGCAGGGGTACACTTCGAGGCTCCCGTGAAGACCGGATATACCGTATGCCTCCGGAGCAGAACGGCGAACCGAATCCTTCTCAAATTAGGCGTTTTCCCTGCAGTTGACGAAAAAACAGTCTTTTCCGGGGTTAAAAAGTTCCAATGGGACTGCCATATGGGGACGAAAGACACCTTTTCGGTAACTGCGAGTTCGAAAGACCCCCGGTTTCCCAATACAGGCTATTGTGCCTTACTGATAAAAGACGGGATCGCGGACCACTTCCGTGATGTATACGGCACGCGGCCTGATGTAGACCCGAAAAACCCAGCAATAAGCTTCCATGCACATCTTGAAGACGGGAAACTCGACCTCTACCTCGACTTCTCCGGAGGGAGCCTTCATCAGCGGGGATACAGGACGAAATCCGGGCCGGCAAGTTTAAAGGAACATTTAGCCGCTGCAATTCTCCTCGAGTCAGGGTGGCCGGCTTCGGCACGGCAGGGCCGTACCCTCCTCGATCCGATGTGCGGGAGCGGTACTTTCTGCATAGAAGGCGCTTTCATTGCGGCTGATTTTGCCCCCGGCCTGCTCCGCGCGCGGTTCGGATTCGAGGCTTGGAAGGGGCATGTCCCTAAAGCATGGGAACAATGTGTCGATGCCGCAAAACATAATGTTCCTCCGGCATTACCGGCCGGGGTGAAAATTTTTGGTTATGATAAAAGCAGCGCCGCAATCAAAGGGGCAAAACAAAACAGCCGGAATGCAGGGACCCCGGGGTTGATTTCATTCCGAGCACTGCCGCTGCATCAATGCGAAAGACCGGGAGGGAATTCTAAAGGTCTAATCGTGCTCAATCCGCCTTACGGCAAGCGGCTGGAAGATGAGAAGCTTCTGCCTCCTTTATATCAGCTTATCGGCAGAGTGCTTAAGGAACGGTTTACCGGATGGGAGGCCTCGGTCCTTTTACCGTCCGAGGACGCGGGAAAAGCAGTCGGACTCAGAGCGCATACGGTGAAGTCGTTCTACAACGGCGAGATTCCGTGTAAATTGGTCCGATTTTCCATCACCGAAGAAAACCGGTTTCATATCTATCTGCCTTTTTATGCATCCGTAAAAAGCGCAAAAACCTCCGAAGAAAACAGGATTTTTCTTGAAAATCGATTCAAAAAAAACCTAAAACAGCTTGCCGGATATCTGCAACGGCAAAATATCAGCTGCTACCGTATGTATGACGCCGACATTCCGGAATACGCCGCCGCCGTCGATATCTATGAAAACCGATGGGTGCATCTGCAAGAATATGCGCCTCCGAAAGAGATCCCTCCTGAAAAGAGTGCGGGTAGACTTATCGATATAATCAAAACAGTCGACACAGTTCTCGGTATTCCGCGGGAAAGGATTTTCGTAAAACAGAGACAGAAGCAGCGTGAAGGCTTCCAATATGAAAAAGTCGGGGCCGCTTCCGTGGAAGTCAAGGCCCGCGAAGGCGGACATTCCTTTGTTGTCAATCTGTCGGACTATATGGACACGGGATTATTTTTAGATTTTCGGAATATTCGACGAATGATTGGAGAAGAAGCAGCCGGGAAACGGTTTCTCAATCTTTTCTGCTATACCGGAACAGCAACAATTTATGCGGCTAAAGGCGGCGCAAAAGAGACGTGCTCGGTGGATGCAAACAAAAATTATTTAGACTGGGCGAAGCGGAACTTTGTGTTAAACGGTTTATCAACGGAAAAGCATCGGCTGGTTTGCTCGGACTGCATGAAGTGGCTGGAACGCACTAAGGAGAAGTTCGACCTTATTTTTATCGATCCTCCTACTTTTTCCAATTCGAAATCGAGGGACCATGTAGACCTCATTGCTAAAGCCGCGGAACGGCTGCATCCGGGAGGCAAAATTTTATTTACAACCCATTTAAAAAAATTCATTTTTGACGCAGATCGGCTCGACGGTCTCGTCCGTCGAGAAATCAGCGGCGATATTATCCCGCCTGATTTCGAACGCCGGAGAAATGTTTTTACATGTTATGTAATAGAAAAAAGAAAGTAAAAGCGGCGAAAAGCTCCGCCGCTTTGCTCATTTACCGATTATCGGTTTAGGCTTCTGAGAAATCGTCCTTCGAAGCACCGCATACCGGACAGACCCAATCGTCCGGCAAGTCCGCAAATGCAGTACCGGGTTCTACCCCGTTATCGGGATCGCCTTCGTCAGGATCGTACACATAACCACAGATATCGCATACATATTTTTTCATTTAGGACTCCTTCTCCTCTGTTTATTCTTCGCCTTTCCACAATCCGTGGACGTTGCAAAATTCCCTGGCGTAAACCGTACCTGCGGAAACGCAGAACTCGGCAACCGGCCCGTCTCCCGGCTTGAGAAACTCGCGGTAAGCTTTCCCGTCGGCGATCAATTCAATCCACTCAATATAATGCTTTTCTTCCATCGGATGAAGAGTGCTTCCAACGGTAACTTTATATCCGTTGGAACTCTTCTCGATGACCGGAACATGTTTTTCGGTGGATTTATCAGCCGTTTGCTCGTCCAGCAGTTTCATCGGTTCGCCGCAGCAGACAAGCTCCCCGGCGCCTTCATGGAGCATTTCGACGATATTACCACACTGTTCACATTTGTAGACCTGCAATTTTTTTGTCATTCTCCTCTCCTTTCATCAGATATGACGTTTTAAAATTTAGCTATTTAGTTAAGTATACTATTTCCCTTTTTTTCAGTCAATGTTTTCTCGTCCTCCGCCTTCCGGGAGCAGCATAGACAATTCCCGCATTACTTCGCCCGCGGCAGCTTCATCGAAATTTTCGGCTGCCTCCATGAGACCTTTACTTGCCTTTTTCGTAACCGGATGTTCGGTTATTGTTTCGAGTTCCCGCGCCGCCCCGGCAATTTTTACCGGGTCAAAAATATTCGCATTCGCTTTAAGGTCTTCCAACACCCTGTTGATCATCCGCGCTTCCTCGGGAGTAAAGTTTCCGCCGGCGGCGGACACCTCGGCTCTCGGACCGTTTCCTGTTTCCCGGTAACGTTTTTGAAGGACCAGTTTATTCACTTTTTCATAGAGCAGTCTTCGGTCCAGCGGTTTCGAGAGATAATCGTTACAGCCGAGGTCAATGTATCGCCGCGCGTCCCCCTTCATGGCATGGGCAGTCAGGGCTATGACGTACAGGTCTTTCATTTTTATGCTTTCCCTGACGTACCGAATCGTTTCTTCTCCATCCATTATCGGCATCTGCATGTCTAAAAGGAGGAGATCGTAATTTCTTTTTTCAAGCTTGCCGATTGCCTCCCTGCCGTTTGCCGCTGTATCGCAGTCTAAACCGATCTTTTTTAAAAACATTCTTATAAGCCGTTGATTCATCTCATTGTCATCCGCAAGGAGGATAGCGAACTTGGATTTCATTTTTTCTTTCGTCCACTTATAGGCCTCCGGTTTCAGCATATATTCTTTCGGAATTGAAGAAACTATCATTTCGAGTTCATCAAGGACGCTGCGAATATGAGAAAAGGACGGTTCCGATCGTTCAATCTCTTCATTTATAACCCGTACCCTCTCAAATATTTCCGACATATTGAGGTTCCCGGAAAACCCTTTTATATCGTGGGCGATAAACCTGACATCTTGTTTTTTCTCCCGGAAAACCGCATCCTTCAGTTTTTCGAGTTTTTTAGGCAATTCCGAGATGCCGTCACGTATAATCCTTTGAATATCTTCATCTTCGATTGTGTCCACCCATCGTGCAACCATTTCTTTCCCGTAACCGCCGCGCAGGTTCCGCGCCTCCCTCTCCGGCGGTCCGCCCGGGGCCGTCTTTTTCCCCGCAGGCGCTTCTCCGGCCGGAAGAATTTCGATTTGGACGGTAAAAGTCGATCCCTTTCCCACCTCACTCCTGAGGGTTATCGTACCGTTCATGAGCGCTGCAAGGCGTCTTGAAATTGCAAGGCCGAGCCCCGTGCCGCCGAACTGACGCTCCATGGTGCTGTCGGCCTGCTCAAAGGCGGAGAAAATCGTTTCATACTTTTCTTCGGGTATTCCGATTCCGGTATCGGTAACGGAAACAAATAAATGAGGACGCTTATAGCTGCAATTTATTCGGACGGAACCTTTTTCGGTAAACTTGAAACCGTTGCTTACGATATTGAGCAGGATTTGATTAAGCCTGAGTTCATCTCCGGATACCCGTTCCGGGACCTCTTTTCCGATAGAAAGATAAAAGTCCAGCCCCTTCTCTTGCGCGGCTACATCATACATCTTTTTAATATGGTTGAGAGTCCGGTGAAGATTAAAGTTGCTCCGTTCGATACTGACTTTTCCGGCTTCGATTCTGGAAAAATCAAGGATATCGTTGATCAAATTAAGAAGATTTTTCCCTGATTTTCTAATGATATTAAGCTGTGCCTGTTTTTCACGGTCCTCTTCGCCGTCTAAAAGGAGGTCGGTAAACCCGATAATCGCATTCATCGGGGTGCGTATTTCATGCGACATATTGGCTAAAAACTCGCTTTTTAGGCGGTTCGCGGTTTCCGCCTCTTGTTTTGCCCGTATCATCTCCTCTTCGGCGCTCTTCCTGCGGGTAATGTCCTCCTTAACCGCTAAATATGCGATAAGTTCATTTTTTTCGTCTTTGATCGGCGTTATGACCGCTTCTTCCCAATAGGTGGTCCCGTCTTTTCGTTTATTGAGGAACTCCCCGTGCCAGACCCCTCCGGAAGAGATAGTCGACCAGAGACCGTCGTATACCTCACGCCTCTGTGCCCCGCTTTTTAGGATGCTTGGTTTTTCGCCGACAGCTTCCTCCACCGTATAGCCGGTTGTTCGTTCGAAAGCTTTATTCGCAAAGGTAATCCTGCCTTCGGTATCCGTGATAAGGATAGTGTTAGCGCTTTGCTCTACCGCTATGGAGAGGGTGCGCAGCTGCTTTTCAATCTCTTTTCGGCCTGTAATATCCGTCCCGTACAGAAAAATTGAACTTTCTCCCTCTTCGAAAAATACCGCATTACACGAGGGAATCAGCTGTTCAATATTTTTTCCTTCAAGGCTGTCCCCGAAAATCAAGCCCGCCGAGCCGTTGTAATAGAGAATTTTTCCTCTCTTATCGACTTCAAATACCGGGGCGGGGTTTCTTTCAAAAATCGCGGCCCTGCGGCGCAGCCGGCCCTCCTCCTTTATCCGCTTTATATATTTTACGGCGAGGAGGCAGCAGATAAAGAGAAGAATGACGGCAATTCCCGCGGAAGCCGCTGCAACCAGAATCAAACCGGAAGGATTCGACATACGTTTCCTCAATTTGAAATATAGTTTTCAACTCATCGAAAGTCAAACCTATAGTTTTTCGGCCTATAGTTTTCTCCTTCTTTGTTTCCTGATATAATAAAATTCCGGAGGATTTTATGGCAAAAATTGTGATCGGAAACGACCACGGTGCAGTTCAGCTCAAATTCAGGATAGTCGGTTATCTGCAAAAACAAGGATTCGAGATTGTTAATATGGGGATCGACTCCGAAGATGCAGTCGATTATCCCGATATTGCCGCAATAACCTGTAAGGAATATCTCCTAGGCGGATATGATTTCGGAATTCTAAGCTGCGGTACCGGGATCGGCATCTCCATATCGGCAAATAAAATAAACGGCATCCGCTGCGCGCTCATACACGATACTTTCACCGCGGAAATGGCAAAGGCCCACAATAATGTGAATTTTTTGGCCTTCGGAGGCCGCGTTACGTATTCATATACGGTAGAACAGATGCTTGAAACCTTTATTAATACTCGATTTATCGGAGAAGATCGGCACGCCCGCAGGGTCGAAAAAATCATGAAACTCGAGGGACCTTCTTCATGAATGTGGTTTTCAGCCCGATGGGAACAGGGGCGTGTGCAATATGTAAAAAATACCGCTACTGCTCTATTCAAAACAAGATTACGGAAGAAATGAGTGCGGTCGAGACACGGACTTCGAAACCGATGGAACTCGTTATCTATGTGTGTCCCTATTTCGTAGAAATCGTTTAATCGACCTGCGGCACTTACGATCCTCTGCCGATAAACATAGCCATTTTGACACACTTTTTTTTAATTTTTCAACCTACATGTCCCAATTTTGCGCAATCCTTTCTTCAACAAAGAACAAGTAAATAATTGCTTATAATATAATGAATTATATTTGCTTACAAATGCCTATAGTTGGCACACTTCTTGCATTTAAGTTATTGAACATTCAAAATTGAGGAGGTTGAATATGGCAATGATACGATGGAGTAACGATTTGTACAATCCCTTTTCAGAGTTCGACCAGCTGCAGGACCAGGTAAACAAACTTTTCAACGGCGCCCGGGGATTTGAAAGCCGCGGGTTGTTCGACCGAACGGTTTCTCCTGCAGTAGACGTTACGGAAGACAAAGACGGATTTACCGTCTACTGCGATCTTCCCGGTATCAGCAATGAAGAGCTGGACATAAACGTAGCGAAGGATATTCTTACGATCAAAGGCGAAAAAAAGGAATCGCATAAAAAGGACAAGGAAGCAAAAACCTACCGGAAAGAAACCTGGGAAGGAAAATTTCAAAGAACTTTGGCGCTTCCCGCGTCGGTTGACACCGATAAAACGGACGCAACCCTGAAAAACGGTATTTTGACCATACGGTTGCCTAAGCGGGAAGAGGTCAAACCGAAACAAATCACGGTAAAGGCCAAATAATACGTAAACCGTGGAAGGAGGTCTAAGACTATGGCTGAAAAAAATAAAGAATTGGAAACCGGGAGAAGCAATGCCATTCAATCACGGTGCAACATATGCGAAGAAGATGGAAACATCGTGCTGCGCCTGGAAATGCCCGGAGTAGAAAAGAACGGCGTCGACATCAATGTTGACAACAATTTATTAGAAATCACCGGGAAACGTGAGGAACCGGCTATAGAAGGAAAATATATACTTCGCGAGCGACGGTATGGTGATTTCTATCAGGTATTTACCATCGATGAAACGATAGACCGAAATAAAATCGAAGCGTCCCTTGAAAACGGGGTTCTTACTGTTACCCTGCACATGAAAGAAGCGGAAAAGCCAAAGAAAATCGAAGTGAAATCATCCTAAAGGGGATTCGAAAGCCTTCCTCGACCGCGGGGAAGGCTTTTTATTCTTCAGTCCCTTCTATCTGCAAATAAACGAGGTCCATGACCAGAGGGTTTCTTGTGGCACTGATGCGTTTTTCGATTTGCGCCGCTATTCTGCCGATCGAAACTTCATAGACCGTACCCTCGGCAATGGGGATTTCTCCGGAAGAAGTCCTCCGCTTAATCATGATTTTCGCGCCTTGCTCCACCGGGATGTCCACGAGCCGTTCGATCATCACCCTTCCCGCGGTAACGGAGGAGATGGTCCCAATCAGTTTTGATTCGATTACCCTGACCCGTTCGGTGACCTTCACCTCCTGCTCGGCAATCTCTTTTATTTCGTCAAAAACGTTTCTGTACAACGGATCTTCGTCCACCCGTTCTTCCACTTCCTCTTTTTTAGTCCGGGTACTGCCTCCGGAGATATACGCGATCGCATCGAGCACTTCCTTAAATGCCTGTTCCCTTGCCGCGGCTACTCGGCGGTTTAATTCATCGCTGCTCACCGTACCCCGCACCGACTCGAGCTGATACTCTTTCTCCGCAAGCTCCGCCTCGAGCCGTCTGATCTGTTCATCCCTTTCATCCCCGCTTATTCCTTCGGCTGCCGGAGCTGTCGGAGCGGCCGCCTCCGCCTTCTCCACCGCTTCCCGAAGCGAGGCGATTTCTTCTTCAAGCCCGCTGATCCGCTGCTCTTTCTCCTCGGCCTCCTGTTCGAAAGCAGCCGCGGTATTGCTCAGCTCCCGCTCCTTCTCTTCGATCTTTCTTTCGAGGGTTTCAATCCTCTCTTCCAAATCGGCTACATCCTCGGCGCCCTCGACAATCGCGGTCTCCCGGGCGGCAAGCAATTCCCGCTGCTCTTCAACCCTTTTCTGAAGCCCGGCAATCTGCTCTTCCAAACTGTCGATGGTTTCGTCTCTTTCGGCGATTTCCTCATTCAACTCGAGGGCATACACACGCTCCAGACCCATCAGGGCGTCCCGCATGAGGGGCTCATACGCGCCCGCGCCCATAAACGCGGCCCGGCGAAATCCCGCGAGTGCGGCCTCCCGCTCCCCCTCCCGGAGTGCGGCCTGGGCATCGGTCACCACCTTCCGGATAGCGCTTCCGCTCCGGTTTTCCTCGATTGTCCGAATCGACTTGTAGGCACGATTGAGAGCGGGGACCGCCTCGAGCGCCTGCCTATAGAGTCTTCTCGATTCTTCTACGTCGCCTGCCTCCGAAGCCGCGTCCGCCTTGGCGACAATCTCTCGGGCTTTCACCAGCAGATTCGCCCCTTCAAGGAGGGACTTCGTCTCAACGGCGGGTTTGGCCGCCTTGGTTTCGAGTGTCTCCCTCAAATTTTCGATAATAAACAGTTCGATTTTTTTCCGTTTCGATATGGTGGGCAGGTTCTGCAATGCGGGGTCCCGGATAAATGTTTCCAGTTCCGCAAGTGCGGTTTCGGCGCCGGCGATATCTCCCGCCTGTATTTTTCCAATCACGTCTTCGTACGCTCCGATCAGCTGATCGTTGATAAGGGATTCGCGGTCACGAATCCGCGCCAATTCTTCGAGTTTCGCTTCGGCCTCGGTCGACCTTGTTTCCAAAGCCTCCCGTTCTTCCTCGAATTGGGTGCGCAGCTCTTCTTCCCGTCGTCTGCTTTCTTCCTCAAGTTCCGCCCGCTCACGACTTGCCTCTTCGAGTATGTCCCGGGCCATTTCTTTAGCTTCCGCAAGCTCCTGTTCCTTTTCCTGCAGTTCCGTCTCCATTTCCCTCCGGAAAGCTTCGAGCCGGCTCGAAAACTCCGCACTGCGGCTTTCCTCCAGTTCTCGGAGCTGCGCCTCGATTTCTTCCTGGGAAATGCCCTGCTCTCTCAATCGTTCCCTTTCAGCGGCCAATTCGGCTTCCAATTCTTCCCGAAGCTGCTCCGCCCTTGCCTCGACGCGCGTCTCCATATCTTCCTGCAGTTCTCGGCTTTGCCGGTCCAATTCTTCGAGCTCCGCTTGGATTTGACCAATTTCCTGTTCTTTCTCTCTAATTTTTTCCTGCGATTCTTTCCGCAGTTCCTCAATCAGTTTTCCCTCCGTCGAAAGATACTGCCTGGTTTCCAATGACAGGACCTCTTGTCTTGCCTGAAAATAGCGGAATGCAAAAAAAACCGCGCCCCCGACCAGTAAAATCGTGATGAGGTTCAGTAAAATGGGAAAAAGAGCGCCCCCTTTCCTCGGGGTGATTTGGAAAAGCGTTTCATCGACAGGGATCCGGTTTTCAGCAACGACTTTTTCAATCTGCTCTAAAATCTCCTGCCGGTCTTCTTCAGAGATTTGCGAGTCCTCGAGCAAAACAAACTCGGAATCGGGTTCTTCTAACTGAGGTTCTTTGTCAAAAGGATCAGACATAATGATTCAATCTACCTATCGGCAAAAAATGATTATAGTATTAACAGGAGGATGTTTTTTGCCGATTTTCATAAGAGATGAATATACGAGCAAAAATAATCCTCATCGTCCTTCCTTTGCTTTTTGCTTCACTCGTATTAAGCGGAACAATTTCATCCCTCAATGCGCGGAGCGGTTTGACGAGAATCGCCATGCAGTTCCTCGGCTTCAAATCCCAGGAGCTTAGAAAATATACCGAAAATCAGTGGAATCTCCTGGTTTCTAATAATTTAACCGACCGTCCGGAATACGTTCAAGTAACAAAAAAAGCGGTGGCTTCCTATGCCGGGACCCTTGTCCGCAGCGCGTCGGAGATCATTTTTGCGGTAAATGAAGACGGTGAAATAGCCTTCTCCACCCGGCAGCTTGAACCGCATGGCAATGAGTTTAATGTGCTCACCAATGCAGTGGAAAACAAGCAGGAAGGCTGGATCGAATTTCGGTTGGAGAACACCGAACGAGTCGGCGATACCTTTTATTACGAACCCTTTTCCTGGAACTTCTTTGTAACGGAAGATCGGAGCGCTTTCTACAAAGAGGTTACCCAGATAACCATTCAGAGCGGGATCATCCTCGGCGCTTCAATATTTATTTCTATTGTCATGCTGCTGCTCTTCGCGAGCTATCTCACCCGTCCCCTCGAGCGGATGGTGCGGACAATGCGCCATATCATCACCAATAACGATCTGTCGGAACGGGTCGATGTGGAATATCGGGACGAAATCGGAAATCTTGCGCATACCTTCAATATTATGCTGCAGCAGCTCGACAAGGCGTATCAGCAGATAAAACAATTTGCCTTTAAAGCGGTTCTTGCCCAAAAGAACGAGCACAAAATCCGCAATATTTTTCAAAAGTACGTTCCCAACGACGTTATCGACCAGTTCTTCACAAACCCGGAAAGTATGCTGGTCGGTGAAAACCGGGTACTGGCAATACTCTTTTCCGACATCCGCAGTTTTACGACCATTTCCGAAGGTTTTATGCCCGATGAATTAGTCGAAGCGCTCAACCGGTATTTCGAAACCATGGTTGATATCATCATGTCCCACGGCGGGGTAATCGATAAATATATCGGCGATGCAATCATGGCGTTTTTCGGGGCCCCGGTAAAGCATACGGACGACGCGCTGCAATCTGTACACGCCGCCTTAGAAATGCAGGAAGCCCTTGCGGAGTTTAACCGTGAGCAGCAGACTGCGGGAAAGCCTCCCTTTCTTACCGGAATAGGAATCAACTACGGGATTGTTACGGTTGGAAACATCGGCAGTGAGAAAAAAATGGACTACACGGTGATCGGCGATATGGTCAACCTCGGGTCCCGGTTGGAAGGACTGACTAAAAAATATAAACAGGACCTTATATTCTCCAATAGTGTATATCAAAAGGTGAAAGGCGATCTCCCATGCAGACTGATCGACAAGGTAATCGTCAAAGGGAAGACCATGGGAGAAAAGATATTTACCGCAAAAAAAAGCATAACCGATGCCGAACGGCAGGGCTGGGCGCTCTATCACCGGGGGCTTAAACAGTACTATGCAGGCAATTTCGACAATGCGATTACTTTTTTTACAAAAGTTAAAAACCTGCTCACCGATGACTACATTTCCGATATGTATATCGAGCGCTGCAGCCGGTTCAAAATAAAACCGCCGCCTCCCGACTGGAACGGTACGGAGATTCTCGATTCTAAATAATTTCCGACCATCGCCCTTTAAGGGTGGAAAATTCTAATGCATCTTGTAGCCGCTTGATAAACTCACGTCTTGGTATTTCCCGGGCCCCGAGGGTGGTTAAATGGGGGGTGTATACCTGACAGTCGATAAAATGAAAATCCAGCTCTTTTACCCGCCGGGTAAGAAAAATCAACGCGGCCTTCGAGCTGTCCGCCATGTTACTGAACATCGATTCTCCGAAGAAGCATCTCCCTAACGAAACACCATAGAGGCCGCCGGCCAGTTTCTCTTCATGCCACGCTTCCGCGCTGTGGGCATACCCTAGACGGTGAAGCTCGCGGTATGCCTCAACCATGTCTTCTGTAATCCATGTTCCGGGTTGTTCCGGCCGCTCGATTTCACGGCAGGACCGTATCACCTCATCAAAGCCGGTATCGAAGGTGCACGTAAACACCTCTTTATTGAGCGTCCGCCTCATCGATTTGGAAATATGCAGTTCTTCCGGAAAAAGCACGAACCGGGGATGGGGAGACCACCAGAGAATCGGTTCGTACTCGGAGTACCAGGGGAAAATGCCCTGAGCATACGCGGAGAGCAGCATGCCGGGACTCAAGTTTCCCCCGGCAGCGACAATACCTTCCTCTGTGCTTTTATCTACCGGCGGAAATTGAAAATATTGGTGTTCTTTGAGATATGGAAAGTCCCGGGATTTCAAACTTCCGTCCGGATTACAATTTCTCCGTTTTCTACGTCTGCAACAGCCGAACCGCCGTCGGTAAGATCGCCAAATAAGACCGCATCGACGAAATAATTTTTTATCTTTTCCTGTACCACCCTGGCAATATTCCGCGCCCCGAACTCGTGGGAGTAACCTTCTTCCGCCAGTTGTTCTCGGCACGCGTCGGTAACGGTGAGTTTTACATTCTTGTCCTCGAGCTGGGCCTGGAACTTTCGAATTTCCTTGTCTACGATTTTCAAAATAATTTTTTGATCAAGACGATTAAAAATCACCACTTTGTCGAGACGGTTTCGAAACTCAGGTGAGAAAGTCTTATCCACTGCATCTTTTATCGCCCCCGCATCGATCTGACGCTCCCCGAACCCGATAAGGGGCTTACCGATTTCCCTGGCCCCGGCGTTGGAAGTCATAATGACGATCACATTCCGAAAATCGGCCTTTCTGCCCGTATTATCGGTAACGGTAGCGTAATCCATCATCTGCAGAAGAACGTTAAATACATCCTGATGGGCCTTCTCCACCTCGTCGAGAAGGAGTACTGCATGGGGCGTTTTTCGGATTGCATCGGTGAGGAGCCCCCCTTCTTCATACCCGACGTACCCCGGGGGACTTCCAATGAGCCGTGCAACCGTATGTTTTTCCTGGTATTCGCTCATGTCGAAACGATGGAGGGCAATCCCTAAAGACGAAGCGAGCTGCCTGGCGAGCTCGGTCTTTCCGACCCCTGTCGGACCGACGAATAAAAATGAAGCCACCGGCTTGTCCGGTTCCCTGAACCCTGCCCGGGACCGTTTCACCGCGCGCACTACCTCGAGGACCGGCTGTTCCTGGCCGTACAGTTCGGCGCGCATCTGTGATTCCAAGTTCTTGAGGGCGTCTTTTTCATTGATCGAAACACTCTTCTCCGGTATCCTCGCTATCTTGGAAACAACCGTTTCTATTTCGTGTTCCGATATTTGGACCGGTTCTCCTTCTTCGCTTTCACTTTTAAAATTCTTCATGTGGATGTACGCGCCTGCTTCGTCGATAACATCTATCGCCTTGTCCGGAAGATGCCGGTCGTTAATATACTGTGCCGACAGATCTACCGCGGCGCGAATAGCTTCATCCGTGTATTCTACGTGGTGATACTCTTCATATTTCGATTTTATCCCCTGCAGAATTTCTTCCGTTTCCTTCAGCGTCGGCTCCTGGACCTCGATTTTCTGGAACCTGCGGGACAAAGCACGGTCCTTATCAAAAAACTTTTTGAACTCTTCAAAGGTGGTGGATCCGATACAGCGCAGCTTTCCCGACTGGAGGGCCGGTTTGAGAAGGTTGGACGCATCCATCGTTCCTCCCGAAACCGCGCCGGCGCCGATGATCGTGTGGATTTCATCGATAAACAGGATCACCTTCTCTTTCGTTTTAAGCTCTGCAAGCACCTTTTTCATCCGTTCTTCGAAATCCCCCCGGTAGCGGGTCCCTGCAATGAGGCTTCCCATATCAAGGGCGTATATTTCAAAACCCTTAAGCAGGGCCGGGACTTTTTCGGCCGCAATCTGCTGCGCCAAACCCTCGGCGATTGCAGTTTTACCGACCCCGGCATCGCCTACGAGTATCGGATTGTTTTTCAGACGCCTGCAGAGCACCTGCACCGTCCGTTCGAGCAGGTCCTCCCTCCCGATAAGAGGTTCTAAGCCTCCTTCCTTGGCTAAAGAAGTGAGTTCGGCAGTAAACGATTCGAGGGCGCTCGCGCTCCGTTTCTTCTTTTCCTTCTGTGCCCCGCCGAGGATATGTTCTCCCCCGAGTAATTTCTGTTCCTGCGTTTCGTCATCTTCCATCAATTGGGCGTTTGACACCGCCCGCAGAAGATCGGCCTTTCGGATTCCCGCTTTTTTTAAATAGTAAGATCCGAACCCTTTCTCCTCCTGAAAGATTGAAACTACGATGTCCCCGAGATCGACCTCGCCCTTTTGTGAATTCTGGGTATGGAAAACCGCCCGCTCGATTACTTCCTGGAAGCCGATGGTCTGGATGGGTTCCGAATCATCGATAACAGGTATTTGTTTCTCTAAATACTCTTCTACCTCCAGGAAGATGGCATCCGGGTCTGCTCCGCACTCTTCGATAATATTCCGGATTCCTTCGAAATAGAGGGCCGCAAACAGAATATGCTCCGGGGTAAGATATTCATGATGCTTCTGCTTCGCTTCCTGATACGCGGCATTTAATACCGACTGAACTTCTTCATGTATTCTCATTTTTTTACTGTGCCTTTACTATGCCTTTTCCATTGTACAGCGAAGGGGAAACTCCGCTTTTTTTGCCATTTGCCGAACCTGGCTCACTTTTGTGGCTGCGATATCAAAAGGATAAATGCCCACATGCCCTTTTCCCTTTCGGTGCACATCCAGCATGATTTTTGCTGCTTCCGCTGCCGATTTATGAAACACCTGGATAATAACCTCAACGACAAAATCCATCGTGGTGTAATGGTCGTTATGAAGGACCACTAAATACATTTCCGGCTCTTTTACTTCCTGTTCCGTGTCCTCGAGTATATCTCCCTGGAAGGTATTTTCGAGATCGCCGTTTCCCGCCATTTAACTATATTTTACGAATATTTTTTTCTCCCGACAAGACGATTATACAAAGTTATTTCGAAAATGCACCCTTGCCACAGACACTCATTATCATATAGAAATATAGTAACATGGATTTTCCAAGATGAACATCATTGTGGGACACTCCAATATGGACCTCGACTGTTTCGGCTCTATGGTCCTCGCGCGTCACATCTATCCGGACCACTTCCTGGTTACAAGCCGGATGATCCATCCGGTAGCGAAAAATCTCTACAATTTGTATCAAAATCATCTTGATCCCCTTCGTGTAAAAGATTTGCGCGGAGAACGGGTAGAACATATGGTCATCCTCGATACGAGAACATTCCGGAGGGTGGAGGAGTATTTCAAGGAACTGGATTCACCCCCGGAGAAAATCGACGTGTATGATCACCATCTCAAGGCTGCGGCTGATATCCCGAATGCTGAACTTCACTCCCAAGCAGTCGGGGCCAATACCACCCAGATCGGTCTTCTCTGTATGGAGCGTGGAATCCCTATCGGGCAGAACGACGCCACCATCGCCCTTACCGGAATCTATGCGGATACGGGCAACTTTACCCACGAAGACGTGACTTCTTCCGATTTCGCCGTGGCCCGTTATTTGATGGACCAAAATGCCTCCATTAAACTGGTAAAGGAGTTCCTTAAGACCTTGAAGGAGGACCATCAAATTACCCTTTTCCACGAGCTCCTCAACAGGATTTCATATCAGGACATCCACGGGCACTTTCTCCTTCTAAGCTATATCGAACTCGAACAACAGGTCGGCGGCCTGGCTGCCGTGGTAGAGAAGGTATTTGAAGTTGAGAACACCGATGCAATATTCGCGGTGTTCTATTTCAAAAAAGAGCAAGACACGATCATCATCGGCCGGAGCCAAAAACCTTCGATCAATATGAACACCCTGCTCTCGCTGTTCGGCGGAGGCGGTCATGAATCCGCGGCCTCGGCTTTGGTGAAAAACGGCGGCGGACGGGAGGTGTTCGAGCGGCTTATCCGCAGACTCCACTCGAGTCTCATGCCCGCAATTACCGCCGAGCAGATCATGACGAAAGAGATCGGCCTTGTCCGCCATTCCTGGTCACTCATGGATGCCTCGATTTTTCTTGAAAAAATCGATCATACCGGTGCGCCGGTGGTAGACGACACGGGTTTATTAGTAGGCTTTATTACCCTCAAGGACATCATGAAGGCACGGAAAGCGGACCAAATGCACGCGCCGGTAAAGGCATATATGGCGAAGAAATTGATTACCGGCCGGAGAAACTCCACGGTCCGGGAAATCGAAAAGCTGTTGTATAAGAACAACATCGGCCATCTGCCGGTGGTCGAGGACGGCGCTCTCATCGGCTTGGTGACCCGCTCGGACTACCTTAGATTTGTCCAAAAACATCTGGAAAAAGAAAAACCGATCCTCGAGAGTTTGTATTCGGCCTGACCCGCAGCCTCCGTTCTTATTTATCCCAATCCTTATAATGAAGCGCTTCGTATTCGAGTTTGAGGACCAGATGGTCTAAGGGAGAAATCTCTTCACTTTTGTTTTTATGTCGGATCGTCTCCAGGTCCGGAATTTGCTCCTGCGTATAATGTTCGACCGTAAAACGGGCCTTTTCAGCGAGGGTATGTCCCGGCGCATCCTGCAGGTAACTCATGAGGAGGGATTTGCTGGTATTCCGCAGCCCGCTCTCCGTTATATGTTCTATAACATCGAAGAGGGCCCGGAGGAATGCGTCTCTGCCCATACTCAAGGATACTACAGCAGACCGGCTGAGTCAATTTAAAGTTCCTCCATTACTTTTGGAAGTATTTTTTCAATATAACGGATGTCCCGTCCGGTTATGCCGTAATGGGTGACGAAGCGGATGACGCCGTTTTCCGGCGGATAGGTGAGGATGCCGTGCCCGCCGAGAAGACGGACGAAACTGGCCGCCCGGTCCCAATCCCGGACTGCCGAGGTCTCGTCTGCGGCGCGGACCGTGCAAAACACCATATTGATCTTGACCCGGTCGAGATCGACCTCGAGCTCGTCGCAGCCTGCCAGGATTCCGGCCAGGGTTCTCGCCGTTTCGTGGTCTTCTACAAGCCGGTCCCGCATCTTAGTCAAAGCAATCAATCCCGGAGCCGCGATGATCCCCGCCTGCCGCATGCCCCCGCCCATAATCTTTCGCAGTTTCCGCGCCCGGGCAATAAATTCACTGCCGCCGGCCACAACCGAGCCTACCGGCGCGGCGAGTCCTTTGGAAAGACAAAACATGACGCTTTCAGCCTGAGCTGCGATTTCCTCCGGGCCGCAGGCCAGCGCCAGGGCGGCGTTAAAAATACGCGCGCCGTCGAGGTGGACCGGGATACGATGTTCCAATGCCTTGTCGTGGATTCTCCCCATGGCCGAAAGCGGCTGCACGTCTCCGTTTGAAAGGGCGTTTTCCAGGGCAATGCATCCTGTTTTTGGAAAGTGGATATCCGAGGCCTTCCGGATCCGGGAATCGACCTCCCCTAAGGAGAGCCAGCTTTCCTTTGGACAGACTGTCCGAAGCTGGACTGAAGCGAGAATGGATGCCGCACCCGCCTCGTGTTCCACGATATGGGAGGTTTCCGAAAGTATTACTTCGTTTCCCCGTTCCGCATGGGTAAAAAGCGAGAGCTGGTTGCCGAAGGTGCCGGAAGGCACCAGCAGGGCGGCCTCCTTCCCTAAGATTTCGGCGGCGGTTTTTTCCAGCCGGTTGACTTCCGGATCTTCCCCCAGAACATCGTCACCGAGATCCGCATGCTGCATCGCTTTTCGCATCTCTTTCGCAGGCAGCGTAACGGTGTCCGAGCGTAAATCGATTACTCCCATCTTAAAACAACGCCTCCAGTACGTAAAAATGATTGGTATCGGTGCCGAAAATCATCCAGTCCTGGGCAATCACCGGCGCGCTCAAAAGCCGTCCGTCAATATCCATCTCCCACATTTTCTTCCCGGTCCGCGCGGAAAGACATACAATTTTCGGCGGTTCGCCGAACCCGGTCCGGCCGGTACCGTCGATACCGAAATAAACATAATTACCCGCCACCGTAGGCGCGCTGGTGGTAATGGTATCAAACTCCCTCTCCCAAACAGGTTTCCCCGTTTTTTTGTCCAATGCACGGACGATACTGTCGCCGCTCGTGTAGATTACCAGGTTGTTCCAGAGGGAAGGCGCTAAATAGTCGAGGAGGCGCATGTACTGTTCAAACAGCGCCTGCTGATCGTAGACGCCTCGAAAGGGCCACGCGGCGAAATCGGAATGCTTCCAGATCTGCTTTCCCGTCTTCCTGTCAAACGCGTAGTAGTCAAGCTCCCAGTGGGTATGATACGGGTCCATGGTGGAGAAATAGAGATAGTCTCCCTCGATTGCGGGGAAGGAGTACCAAACCGCATCGAAAAGGGCGGTGTCCAGGATCCAAAGATAACTCTTTGTCGAAATGTCCCAGGCGCCCATGCTGTGGGGACGGTCGACCGGTCCCGGGGCGAAATAGATGACATTGTCGTAGACCTGGAAGGTAAAGTAATACCACACCGGATTCGGCAGACGCCATTGCTCTTTTCCGGTCTGCGGTTCGAGAGAATAGACGTTTCCTCCGTCGCTTACGAAAATAATCGAATTTTTATGGCGAATGATGGTTGATTGGATTGTACTGTCTGCCTGGAAAGACCAGACTTCCTGTCCGTTCTGCTGCGAAAGAGCGTACAGTTTTCCGTTATTAGAGCCGACATAGACCCGTTCGTCATCCGCGTAGGGAACTGAGTTGACGGCGCCGGTTGTTTTGTACACCCACCGCATATACCCGCTTTCAATATCCAGGGCATAGACGTTTCCGTCCGTCGAGCCGAAATAGATCGTCTCGTCAAGAACAACGGGATTGTTGAACGCATAGGCCCGCTCGCCGTGTTCCTGAAGCTTAAGTTTCCACTTGGTCCCCAAGGGCGGATTCAAGGTTGTAGAGGTGGCGCCTTTCCCCTGCTCTCCCCTGAACATCACCCAGTTCTTTCGCTGTCCGCAGCCGAAGAAAATAAAGGAAACCGCGCATATACAACACAGTTTGACAAACAAAGCTCGTCTACTCATCAGTAATACAACCCCCGGAGACTGAAAATCCGACGGAAAAAAGGCAGAAACCCCTGTTTGCGGTTTTTCTTAAGCTGTTCATAGGCGAAAAAAATCTTGTCCCAGAGCCGCCTTTTTTCCTCTTCCTCTATATGCTGCCGATACCGGAGTTCGGTGTAAACATCGGCAAAATCTCCAAACTCGGGATACTGCTCCGCATACTCTTTCACCGTCTGCCACCTCTTTTTGACCTGCCAGCCCTCCGCGGCTTTTTTCATAAGCACGAGCTGCAGCAGTGCGTAGAGAGAACGATGGGTCCCCTTTCTGCTTCGGGACGCCAAGACGAGCTCCCGGAGATACCGGTAGAGATAGACCCCTCCGATCGCGGCCCCTGCTATGCCGCCTAAAATCTTGATCATTAAAAGCCAGGGGAAGGTAAATGTATCTTCCTCGTATACTACCTCTTCGATAAGGGGGATGACGACATCCTGCTGATTCATGTCGAATCCCGGAGGCGGCGGTATGGCGTGGGAGGTGGTCTCGAAATCGACCCACCCGTAGCCCGGCATATAATATTGTACCCAGGAGTGATGGTGAGCCGTGGTTACGAGGTAGAGAGAATCGAGGGGATACTGCTGAAGGGGTTCGATGGCCTTCTGCAGTTCGTAGAGTCCCCGCATGTGCGCCATGGTCTGGAGTCCCCGGGAAGCGAGATAGCCGGTGACCACCCGGGAGGGAATGCCCGCCATCCGTCCGAGGATTGCAGCGGTGTTGGAGAATTCGGTACAGTCGCCCTCACGGTAGCGGGTGAGAAAATTGTACAGTTTTTCTACATGCACATTGTCGTCGAATCCGAGCTGGTATTGAAACTCGGTAAAACTCTTTAGAATTGCATCGATCTTCTCTATGTACCCTTCGCCGCCCTCGAGGTTTTCCTCGAGGAAATCTTCGAATGCCGCTCGATATTCATCGGGAAGGGAAACTTCCAGGTAGCCGGCAAGCGCGGCCTTCTCTTCCGCTCCGAGTCCGTCTATTTCGTTAATTTCCTCGTCAGATGCAACGCTTACCCGCGAGACCGCATGGTAGGTGTAATCGAAGGGGTGGTACCGTTTATTGAGAATCGTCGGTTCAACCATTTCCGGACGGTACGGAATGACCTTCTCGGGAATGGTTGAAAAAAAGTCGACCGAAAAGGGCCAGCGTCCCGCATCTAAAGGCGGATTTTCATCCCGCCAGGAATCGAGAAGACGAATGTATGAAAGCTCGTTTAACGCCTGATCGTACGAGTAGAGAAAGCCGCGTTTCGGATCGAAGGTGCCGAAATAACTTTCAGCCGCGTAGATCGGGTCGTATTCGCCTGCCACCACCATGACCGCGTACTGTCTGCCGCCGTTTTCTCCTTCTCCGAACCTGTTTCCCCATTGGTCGGACGGAATTCCTTTGAGCTTCCCTTCCTGATCTCCCTCGCCGTTTTGCATTTCGCCTCTATCGCTCCGCCCGCCCCTGTCGAAGGGATACCCGTCGGAATCGTAAGGAATGTCCTTGATTAAATCGTCATCCGGAGCATTAAAAACAATCGAGTGCTCGACAAAGTTTGGCGGCAATACAAAGGCAAGAAGCAAAAAAAGCGGTATAATGACGGAAAATGCCAGCACTTCCCTCCGCTTCCGTTTCTTACCGCCGGGCTGGAAACCGGAAAAATAGAGGGCCAGTCCGTGAAGCAGAAAGGAGCATATGGTCACCACCAGCAGGACCTGGGTGATCCCTGTACTAGCCCTTGCGACCTCCTCGGAAGCCCGTGAAAAATTGAGAAGCTTATAGTAGACGAAGGCAAGAAAGAACTGTTCAAAAACGGCGAGGTTCCTTCCGAGGAGTTTTGTCTTGAAAATGAGATAGGTCAAAACGAAAGAGAGGATGCCGCCGGCAAGTACCAGCCGGAGAGAGCCGCTGATTCCCCCTAGTAAGACGGAAATGAAGAGCAATGATCCGGCGAGTATAAGGGTAAAGCGGATTTTAAACCGCGGCGGAGTCACAAACGCCGCAATCGTCATTTCACCGGGAATGAGGAAAAACCATACCCACCACCCGGTCCAGTCGTAAGGAACTACGATGGAAGGATGAAGGATGGGCATCAACATCGCCACCAGGTAAAGGAGCAGTCTGGTAAAAAAGGGGAAAATCATAGCAGTCGAATCTCCAATGGTTGTCGGTATGTTCTCGCCGTTTGAAACGCCGGATGCCTCGGTATATTGTTTTTGACGTGCTTAAGCGCCCACGTACCGGGGAAGTGGACCATTTTTTCATTCTTCATTACCGAATATTGCCGCACCCCGTCAATCTGCTTGGTTGGAAATGCAGTCTCGAACAGGGTAACCCGTTTCTCCGAATAGGCCATGAGCGCCGTTCCTAATTCAGCGTCAAAGGGAGTGGAAAAAATGTACACTTCCCCGACCCCCGCAGTGTCCTTGGGCAGCCGGGGATCATTCTCGTAAAAAAGTCCGCTGATGCCTATACCGAGGCGCTGTATGTCCTGAAAAGTCTCCGCGCGGTACCCGCCTCTGCCGGTATAGACAATATATTGATAATCGGGCTGTTCATGTTTGAGCTGCCAAAGAAAGGTGAGAAACCACCTCTTGAGGTATTCAAGATGGGCGACGTGCTCCGACCGTTCCTCTTTTTCAACGGCAAAATGTCTGAAATCTACGAGAACGAGCTGAGTCTCCGTTTCGGTGACCGGAGAAATACGGGTAAAGATCTCCCCTATCCTGCTGGTTGCTTTCCAGTTGATGTCCCGGAAGCGGTCGCCGGGGACATATTCACGCATGTAATATTTTTCTTCGTCCGAACTCTTCCGGGGCTGGGTTTCATCTTCGCCGCCTGCAGCGTCGATTTTTACGCTCATCTCCCGATGCAGAAGGGCAGGCTGCACCGGGAGCGTCCTGGACATTTCTTCCGGCAGACGCGCCCGAACAAGACCGAATATGTCTTTTATCGAACATTTTCCTTTTCCGTGGAAAAGGCCGGTCAATTGGAAATGAAGAGGAATTTCCAGGGCCCCTTCCCCGGTAAACGCATCCTCCCGGAGGACCGAGAAACCTGCGCTATTCCCAACCATCAGATGTCCGGTAATGCGGAAATGGATCCGAAAAAAAAACCACGTTTTAAAATCGATAACGGATATTCTCTGACAGGAGCCGGGCCGGGCGCTGTATAAGGCGTCCGAAGAGTCCCAGACAATCTGCGCTTTTCCCAGCCGGTATGCCTGGATCCGCGACAATGCGGCCAATAAAACCAGAACAACAAGGCCGGCAAAGGAGAGGAAAAGCATGTAGGGGTTCCTTTTTGCATATCCTGTTCCGAGGAGGTAAAAAATGACCCCTAAAAGGACCGTTCCGGGCAAGGTGAAGGGATAGTACTGTGCAATTTTTTTAAGCATTTCTCAGCGGATTATCTCCCTGCCTCCACCGGGACCGAATCGAGCACGTCCTGTAAGAATTCTTCCACAGATTGAGTCGAATCCTGCATAACAAGCCGGTGCGCGACCGACGGGATAAAGATCTCCTTTATCAAATCAAGGGAAACGTAGCGCTCGCCGCGGACGAGGGCGAGCGCCCGGGCAAGCCGGGAAACTTTGATTCCGGCCCGTGGGCTCGCGCAAATGCTTACCTCCGGATTGTTCCGGGTACGCCTGATACACGAAACGATATATCCGATCACGTCGGGATGTATTTCGACAGAATCGACAAGGGTCTGCCAACTCAACAGCTCTTTGTAACCGATGACCGGGCCGAAGCTCTTCCACGCATCGTTTCTGCCGTGCATCTTGATGATATCGGATTCGACCTCGGCGTCCGGAAAGCCGAGTGAAATCTGTATCATAAATCGGTCAAGCTGCGGTGCCGGCAGGGGAAAAAGGTGAACGCCTTCGAGATTCATCGTTGCAATGATGAAAAACGGATCGGACAAACCGTATGTTTTCCCCTCGATCGTGACCGCCTGTTCCTGCATGGCCTGAAAAAAACTTCCCTGGGTCTTCGGTGTAAGGAGATTTATTTCGTCACACAGCACAAAGTGCGCAAAGATAGGCCCCGCCATGAAAACCATCTTGTCCGACGTCGGAACAAACCGGCTGTACCCGAGTATGTCCTGCGGCAGAAGATCCACGGTGCATTGAATCCGGTTAAAGGGCTCGATCTTGATCCCCTGGACCGTTTCTTCCTTCGTGTCCCATTTTATCGAACCCGCGAGGGCCCTGGCAAGAGACGTTTTCCCCACTCCGTGGAAATCAGCCAGGATGACGTGCCCTCCCGCAATTTTTGATGCAATGAGATATTCTAATTTTACTTCATCTATAAAAATGATTGATCGAATGTTATCGATGAGTTTTTTTATTGCTTTACTGGTTTCTTGCATTATTTCCTGTTCCGAGGGTAATAACGATTTCTTTATCCGGATCTACTCCTTTAAGCGATTTAATCAGCCCGAGCACCACATTTTCTATCGTGTCCCTGGCAAATTCATTAAGGGAAATCTCTTTGTTATCATTGGTCAATCTTACCGGTCTTGTCATAGTTGTTCCTCCTGTATTAATGTATAACACCTTTACCATGTGCAAGACAACAATATTCACAGGGAAAATTAATTCCGGAAAAACCACGAGGGTATTCGAAACGGCAGTTATGTTAGAGAAAAGGGGAAACGCCGTCGGCGGAATTATTTCGGTCCCTCAGTTACGGGAAGGTAAAAAATATGCCTACTATGCCTACGACATCCTGTCGAAAGAGGCGGCCCTGCTTGCCACAACCGAACCGATCGAAAACTCGATTCGGCTCAGCCGGTTCTTTTTCGCCCTTTCGGGTTTCAAATTCGCGGAAGAAGCGATAAAATCCGCGATGTCCTGTGATTTTCTTATCCTTGACGAAGCAGGGCCCCTTGAACTGCGGGGAGACGGTTTCGCGGGCGTACTTACCTTTATCGCGGCAAACTATCGGGGCGCCTTTATTTTGACCCTTCGTGAAAACATTCTCGAGGAAATAATATCCCTTTTTCCCCTTTCCTGTCCCTCCCATCGAATACTATCACCGGACAAGGAGTTTACTCTATGAACCGACCCGGACTCGAAGAACTGCTCTCGCTCTTTTCCCTCGAACCCCTCGAACAGGAAGGAGGATTGTATAAAGTCTCCTATGCATCGGATGAGGTGCTGCCGGAGTCGCATCTTCCTGATAGATACGCCGGTAAACGCCCCTTTTATACGGCGATCTATTATCTGCTTACCGGTGAAAAGGACTCGTTTTCCGCTCTCCACCGGCTTAAAACGGACGAAGTTTGGCATTTTTACTTAGGCGATCCGGCGCGGTTAGTGCTTCTCCATCCGAGCGGAAGGGGTGAAACCGTTATCCTCGGACATGATGTTGTTAAAGGCGAAAAACTGCAGTACTGTATTCCCCGCGGCACATGGCAGGGATGCAGCCTCCTTTTAGGCGGTGAATACGCGCTCATGGGAACAACCATGGCCCCGGGGTTCGATCCGGATGATTTCGAAATCGGCGTTTTTAAGGAGCTCGTAACGCAGTATCCGGATCACGAAGCAATGATCGCCTCTCTGACCCGCGGCTGATTCGTTCGGAAGGAGGTATTTAGTATCCCCGGCCCGTACCGACCCCTCCGTCCACCCGCAGATTTACCCCGGTGATCCAGCGCGCGCGATCGGAAGCAAGAAACATCACCGCATCAGCCACGTCCCGGCCCGTACCGAGCCGCCCGAGGGGTACCTGCCTCAAATAAGCCTCGATTCCTTCCGGCCACGCCTGTTCGAGCCCTTGCCGCCAGATTAAGCCGGGAGAGACCGCATTCACCCGAATTCGGTAAGGACCCAATTCCAAGGCCGCCGCTTCGGTAAACTTAATAAGCCCGGCTTTCGCAGCGGCATAATGTGCGTGACCGGGAGCCGGGTTTTCTCCTTCGAGGGACGCAATATTGACCACTGCTCCGCCGGTCCCCCCCCGTTTCATCAATTCGGCGGCATATTGTACGCACAGAAAGGGCGCTTTTAGATTTACATCCATCATCCGCTCCCAGCTCCGCTCTCCGATTGAAAGCAGGGGCTCCACAGGATATATTCCCGCATTGTTGATCAGTACATCAAGGCGGCCGAAATGGTCTTCGACGGTCTTAAAGAGTATGCGAGTCTCGGAAGAATCGAGCAGGTCCGCTTTTACCGCCTCTCCCCGCACGCCGCAAGCCGCCGCATATTCCGCCGTTTCTTCAGCTTCCTCTTTGCTCGAACGGTAATGGACGCATACATCTCCCCCGGCCGCTGCAAAACGCTTTGCAATCGCCTTTCCTATGCCGGATCCCCCGCCGGTCACGAGAATTGTCTTTCCTAAAAAATTTTTGATTTGACTTTCTTTCTCATCCATGTATAATTTTCAATGTATATCGGTTTTAAGGGGGAAACAATGAAAAAAACAATAATTCTCGTATGCGTATTACTAACAGTCGGATTTGTATTACTCGGCGCCCAGGAAAAGCGTATTTATAACGACGGGGAGATCGATTATGTTCCGGCGGGCGTAAAAATTCGATTATTCGGCGAAGATGCCGGGTCAAGCCTTGAAAGAATTGAGTACATGATAAACGACGGAAAAATACAGCAGTATAACGGACCGATTCAGCTTACCGGCGGTGAAGGACGGTACGCGATCAGTTACCGGGCTGTTGATAAACTCGGAAATATATCTAAGGATAAGATCTATTCCTGTATCGTCGACGACACTCCCCCTTATTTCACCGCTTCGGCAAACGGGCCGGCTTTTATCGAAGACGGCGTCGCCTACGTAACTTCGAACACGGCAATTGTTCTTTGGGCGGAGGATGAACTCTCCGGCGTCGGTAATATTTACGTGAGCCTCGATAACAGCGGCTTTATGAAATATACCGGGTCGGCGTACATAGAAGAGGAGGGCAAACACACCGGAGTAGCGTATGCCGTCGACAATGTCGGAAACAGGACAAAGACCTACAGTTATCAGGCATATATAGACAATACTCCTCCTAAGGTCACAATAAAACCGGACACACCGTTTATCGAACTGCAGGGTGATAAATACAGCAGCGCTGCAAATAAATACGCCGTATCCGCGTACGACAATATTGCGGGGGTTAAAGAAATACTCGTTTCCGTAGACCGGGGAGAATATTTTACCTATACCGAACCGATTTCCGTGCAGGAACACGGTTTCCACTCAATAAGGGCAAAGGCTGCGGACTATCTTGGTAATATGTCAAAGGCCGCGGAAGTAGGCTTTTATGTCGATGTGGAAACTCCGAAAACAGACATCGAGATTACCGTCGACTAACGGCGATTACACCTATCAATTCGATTTTAACGGGCTGTTCGGCTTATTCGGATAAATTTCTCACTTTCCGCTAAAGGGAGGGTATGAATGGGACTTTGGAATCGAGTAAAAGGGCAGCTTCGGTCCGTTATCGAATGGAAGGCCCCGGAACCTGACGCGCTCTATGAAAAATGGTCCGACCACGGAGATGAAATTAAAGACGCCTCTACATTGATTATAGGGCCGGGACAAGGCTGCATTTTTGTATACGAAGGCCGGGTCGAAGCAATTATCATGGAAGAGGGAATAAAAGAGCTTAAAACCGAAAACGTACCGTTTTGGACCACTATTTCCAATTTCATGCAGCGGTTCGAAAGCGAACATAAGGTCGGCATTTACTACTTCAGAACGACAAAAATCCTCGATCAAAAGTGGGGCACCCCGTCGGTGGTCAAATATGAAGACCCGAAATATAAATTTCCCGTGGGCCTTCGTGCATTCGGGAATTACAGCTTTCGTATTACCGACCCCGGCTCTTTTTTTGTCAATGTCATTGGGGGAGACAACATTTACCGGATAAGCGACTTTAAAAAGGTCATGGGGGCCCGGCTTATTCATCCCCTGGCAGACCTCCTTGCGGAATCCCAGTTTACCTATGCCGAAATCGACGCAAACCGGGAAGAAATATCGGCAGGAATGGAAAAAAAGCTCAAAGAGGAGTTCGAAGATTTCGGTTTCGAATTCCTCGATTTTCGTATCGAAGGGACCAGTTTTGACGACGACACAATGCGCCGCATCAACCGGATCGCGGACATGAGCGCCGAGGCCCAGGCCGCTTCCGCCGCCGGTCTCAATTACGCTCAAATGCAGCAGCTCGAGGCAATGCGCGACCTTGCCCAGAACGAAGGCACCGCCGGAGCGGGAGTCGGACTCGGCGCCGGCATGGGCGCGGGGGTCGGATTCGGACAGATGATGTCCAACGCTTTCGGCGGCGCGTCCGCGGGAACATCCGGGGGGCAGCAGCCGTCTCAAACCGCAGATCCGAATGATCCGATGGTAAAACTACAGAAGCTTAAACAGATGCTCGACAGCGGCCTTATAACACAAGACGAGTACGATTCGAAAAAGAAAGATATTCTCGCCAGCATGTAGCCCGCGGCTATGAAGGAGACCGAAATGAAACGGAATAAACTCTGGAAAGTTGTGTCTATCATTATCATACTTCTCGCGGTCTCTGCAGGATTGCTCTTTGCCCGGGCCGGGGGGGCCGGCGGAGGCAGCAGAAGCGGCGGAGGCGGGGGCGACGGTCTCGGCGGGCTCATTATTTGGATATTCTATCTACTGGTAAACGCCCTCGGGCTGGTGCCGACCTTGATTATCGTGATCGGAATAATCGTTGTTGTTACGGTGGTTCGGAAAATTAAGGCTAAAAAGAGCGCCCTCAAAGACCTGACGGTCCAGCGGCACCCGATTGAAAAGGTGCAGGGATACGCGAAGTTCCATGAAAAAAATCCTTCTTTTTCATCGGATGATTTTTTCGATAAAGTGAAGACCGCTTTTATCGAAATACAAAAGGCATGGGCTGCAAAAAAACTTTCCAATGTACGGCGTTTTATTTCAGACGGTGTTTATCAGCGATTCAACACCCAGTTCCAAATGATGAACTTGCTTCAGCAGGAAAATCCGATATCTGAAGTTGAAGTCAACAATATCTCAATCGATAAGTTCCGGGTGGACGGGAATTACGACATTATCCATGTTGCGATCACCGCAACCATGCGCGATCAGTTTATTTGCAAAACTAATCCGCAGCTTAACAGTCCGGGCGGGAAAGAGACCTTCCTCGAATATTGGTCATTTATTCGAAAACGGGGGGCGGAAAACAAAGACATCTATCACACTTATGACTGCCCGAGCTGCGGTGCGCCGTTAGGCGATGAAATGGGCGAAG
>CAYWIK010000015.1:0-36059 GCA_964458315.1 uncultured Spirochaetales bacterium
GTGCGTCAACTATCGGTAAAAATAATCATGATTAGTAAATAATCGTGATTGACGGCACGAAAAAACCGTGTTACAATTTTTATATAATTACGCTTTTAAGCAATAACTTCATCTTCTGCAGCTTATCAGGAGAATGGGAATGTCAAATACCGATGTAAAAAAGAACCGCGCCTTCGATCCAATGGTTTTCTGGATTTCCGCGGGGCTGACCGCAGCTTTTGTGGTCTGGGCGGCGGTATTCCCCGATAACATGAACAAGGTCATCAACGGCGTATTCGACTGGACCACCGGAAACTGGGGATGGCTCTACCTGCTTACGGTTTTTTTGCTGGTGGTCTCCTGTTTTATCCTGGTGGGACGAAAATTCGGTTCCATGAAGCTCGGCCTGCCGGAGGATAAGCCTGAGTTCAAGACCTTCACGTGGTTTGCTATGCTCTTCGGTTCGGCAATTGCCGCGGGAATCGTTTTCTGGGGGCCGGCGGAACCGGCATACCATTACATGTCCCCGCCCCCATACTTCGGCGGAGCGGCCAAGACGGCGGAAGCCGGGGCGAATGCAATGACCACCTCCTTCTTTCACTGGGGATTGAGCGCCTGGGCGATCTATGTAATGCTCACCATTCCTCTCGCCCACGCCTGCTACACGAAAAATCTGCCTTTCAAGTTTTCGAGCGCCTTCTACTATGTCTTAGGCGACAGGATTTTCGGACGGACCGGTAAAGTGCTGGACATTTTCGCGGTGTTTGCAACCTTAGGCGGGCTCGCAACCACCACCGGCCTGGTGGCGCTCCAGCTTTCGAGCGGTTTGAAATATCAATACAGCATGGAGATCGGGACCTGGGGCATATTTATCATCATCGGTGCCCTTACCGCAATCTTCACTCTCGCAGTGGCCACGGGCCTAAAAAAAGGTATCAAGCTAATCGGCAACCTCAACATGGTCGCCTTCATCTTCATTTGGTTCTTCGTCCTCATCTTCGGGCCTACCCTGTTTTTCATCAACCTGTTCACCAATTCCTTAGGACAGTATCTCATACACCTTATCCCGATGAGCCTTTTTACCGCACCGGGTGATACAAGCAACTGGCTCGGCGGCTGGACCATTTTTTACTGGGCATGGTGGATGAGCTGGGCGCCCTTTGTGGCGGTCTTTATCGCCCGCATTTCCAAGGGCCGGACCATCCGTCAGACCGTAGCTGCCACCCTCATCTTTCCGACCCTGGCGAACATGCTCTGGTACACCGTAGTGGGAGGCGCCGGCATCAGCTTCGACGTGACCGGCACCCTTTCGGAACACGGAGTCGAGAGCGCCATATTCGCCATTGCGGAAAAACTGCCGATCACAGGTATCATCTCCATCATTCTGATATTTCTGATCGTCACCTTCTTTTTGACCAGCGCAAACTCCGCGGCCCTCTCTCTTTCGATGTTCACTTCCGGAAGAGAAGAGCCTGATAGAAAGCTTCGTATATTTTGGGGAGTCGCCCTCGGGGCGGTGGCCGCAGTCCTTGCCGGGACCGGCGGACTCAAAGCAATCCAGACGGCCTCCATCGCGACAGCTTTTCCGCTTATGTTTCTCCTCCTTCTCGTGATATACGGCACCTTCAGGGGGCTTTCACGGTATCAGAGGGAAAACACGGCGGCGGAGAATTAAAATATTGACCATCAGGAGGGTTATAGAATGTATGATCGAATGCAGGAACTGACGGAATCGGAACTGAATCTCATCCACAGCTCAGCCATGGAAATACTCGGTACGGTAGGGATACGGTTCAAGGAAGACGAAGCCATCGACATTTTTAAGAAGAACGGATTTAAGGTCGAAGACTACACCGTCTATTTTACGGAAGCCCAGATCAGGAAGGCCGTCGAAAGCGCTCCGGAAACCTTTACCGTAACGGCACGGAATCCGGAGAAAAGCGTCACCGTCGGGAAGGATAGCTTCGCTCTGGTCCCGGGATACGGAGCGCCGTTTATCATTACGGCCGAAAAGGAACGGCGGGAAGCAACACTGGAGGATTATGAAAACTTCTGTAAACTGATACAGACCTCCGAGTACATCAACATGAACGGCTTCATGATGATCGAACCTTCCGGGATCCCGGCTGCGACGGCCCATTTGGATATGCTCCTTTCCAATATACTGTTCTGCGACAAACCGTTTATGGGAAGCCCTGTTTCGAAACAGGGAGCGGAAGAATGCTGCGATATGCTCGAGATTATGTACGGCAAGAAGGTGATGGAAAAAGCGCCTGCTACGGTCTCCTTAATCAACTCCCTCTCTCCCCTGGGGTTTTCGGATGAAATGGCCGGCAGTCTTATCAGCTTAGTCCGCCGGGGACAGGCATGTGTGGTGGCAAGCCTTATCATGGCCGGTTCCTCAGGGCCGATTACTCTAGCAGGCGTTTTGGCACAGCAGACCTCGGAAGTCCTTTCGGGCCTTACCTTAGCACAGCTCGTACGGCCGGGTGCACCGATCATCTACGGATCGACTTCCGCACCGATGGACATGCGGAGCGGCGGCCTCTCGATCGGTTCACCGGAGCTCTCCCAGATCGTCTCCTTTACCGCCCAGCTCGCCCGGTTTTACAACCTTCCCTCACGAAGCGGCGGCGGCCTTACGGACGCCAACTATCCGGACATTCAGGCCGGGGCACAGTCGGCCCTCGCCTTGTCCACCGCTGTCCGGTCGGGAATCAACTTCGTCCTCCATGCGGCGGGGATCCTCGGCTCCTATCTTGCGATGAGTTTTGAAAAGTTCATGGTAGACGAGGAGCTTGCGGGAATGCTCTGGAAGATGATCAAACCGGCGGAGATTTCGGCTGATGAAATAGACGTTGCGGATTTTAAAGAAGTAGGCATCGGGGGGCAGTTCATGATGCAGGACAAGACGATCGAACGGTGCAGGACAGAATATTTCGACCTGGAGCTTATGCCGGTAATGGATTTTCCCTCCTGGGAAAGCAGCGGAAGGCCTCTTGCAATCGACCGGGTAAAGGACGTCATGCAGCGCCGCCTCGAGAGCTGGGAGAAACCGGACATCGATCCCCGGCTCGAGAAAGACCTCAAAGCTTATGTAGATAAGAAAAAGAAATCTAATTAAAAAAAATATAAAATTTAAAAAAGTGTGGATATTTAAAAAAGTTTTTTTCCACCGCTTCGGCCGGATATTTCGGTGTGGATGCCATCGTCACCGGCCGGAGTTCTTTTTTTACCGCCTCACGTAGCCGTCGACGATTTTCCTGATGTGCCGCATGGTACGACGCACCGCCTCTTCAACCGGAAAGCGAACCCGCCGGTTGACAATCAAGGTGAGCATGCCCTGATACACCAGCCGGATCGCCTCCTCCACGGCCTCTTCATCCTTCGAGTCAAAGCAGCCGGCCTTCGTGCAGATGCCGATGGCAATGAGGTTCCTCTGCCGCAGGTCCGTCTCCCTGAGCATCGGCTGCAGGTACGCAGGCGCTTCCTCGAGCTCTTCGGGAAACAGTTCATAATAGTGCGCAACCAGGGCCTCCGGCTGCGCGCCGATGTCGTCCGAGAAAACGGCATAGTAGACCCGAGGCTTCTGAAAGGAGTAGCGGCAGAAACATTCCCACATGAGGAGAAACTGCTCTACGGTGGTCTTTCCGCTGCTTATATACGAAGGCATCGCCGCCACGTAATCATGAAGCGAAGCTGCCGCGGCAAAAAAAACGAGCTGCCGGAGATTGTCGAAATATGAATAAATAGTAGCGCTGTTGTATCCGGTGCGCTCCGCGACTTTGCGGATGGTGACTCCTTCGATTCCTTCCTCGTCAATGATGTCCGAGGCCGCCTCGATAAAGAGTTTGATTACCCGTTTTTTTTTGATGTCGCCTTTGCCGATGTGAAACATTTTACCTCGATCAATCCTCCACCACGAAGACCGGAGACTGCACGCCGTCTCCCGCCGTAAATTCGGCAAGCTTTTCATAGCTTGGCGGATCGCCGTCTAGTGCGATAATTTTATCATAGGTAAAGATAGCTACAAAGATGATGTCGTTCACTTCATCATAAACCGTGCCGGAGTAAAAATCGAATTCGGGATCGTCGCCGGCGACGATGTAGTCGCCGGAGTCGCGGAGGACTTCGATCGAGCCGGGCGTGCCGTCTCCGTAGTCGTAGGCCTGCAGCCCGCCGACCCCGGAAAGGTAGACGATACCCCGTGCCTCGTCGATACTTCCGGCGCTGTAGATGGGCGACCCGCCTATCGACACCCGTTCTTTGGCGGTGAGAAAATCGGGGCTCGCCGGGTCTGCATCGATGACCACGATCTCCCCGTCGTCGGAATCTTCACCGCCGTTGTTTCCCGTGCAGATGACATGGACTTCATGAATCGGAGCTCCGAAAGCAACCGCGCTCTGGGGATTGCAGCCTTCACCCTCGGCATAACCGGCATCTTCTATGTCAATCGTTTTTTCGACGGTGTCGGTATTCGTATCGATTACCGTTACACTCCCGCGCCTGAATCCGAACAGATCGTAGTCCCAGTTGGTATTGCATACATACAGTCTCCCATCCAGGTATACCGCACCTTCCGGACCCCTTCCCACTTCGATTCTTTTCCGGACCTCGTAGGAGTCGAGGTCCACGACCGCAACGTCTCCGGCAACAAAATTGGTCACGTAGCCGGTAGCAGTCCCCGGCTTGGGAACTACCATCCACGGGTTGGAGTTGGTACCGAGGTCGATTCCGCCTTCCCAGGTAAAGGTGCTCTCGTCGTACACGGTAATATTATTTTCCCCGGAACTGGTTACGTACAGTTTATCATCGTAATGAAGGATGTGATTCGGCCATTTTCCGACGGTTAGCACGTCGTTGTAGATATATTCACCGCTCTGCTCCCGGACCGCTTCCGGGTTAATGATACTCAAGGTCTCGGCAAGGCCGTTTATGACAAATATTTCCCGCTTGAAGTCCGGCACCGGTTCGCGGGTCCCGCCTTTTCCTCCCGAGTCAGTCGGGCAGCCTATGAGCACGAAACCGCAAATAATTATCGCCGCGAAAATTCTAAAAATTCCGATTTGACGGCCCTCTATTTTATGTTTAATTTTACTGAACATCCTATCTCCCTTCCCGGGATGGGGAACTCCCGGATATCGATATACTCCTGATTAAGAAGATTCTTTATAATCAGACTCACGGTAAAATATTCGCCGAGCCGTATTCTGCCGGTAGCATTGAGGACAAAATATGCAGGCAGATATTTCGTATTGGATGCGGTCTGATACCGTTTCCCTACATAGCTGCCGCCGAAATACACCGAGTGACCGTCTTCGTGTTTGAAGGTGATGCTTCCGTTTGCGCGGTGCCGCGCCCGCCGCGGAAGCTGTTTGCCCGCCGTTACCGTGTCTTCCGCCGCATCGACCGCATGCAGGAAGGTATAGTTTCCTGTGATCTCGAGATAACTGCTTAAAGCGCCCAGATTGAAGAGGAACTTCGCTTCCGCTTCCGCGCCCTGGACAAGGGCTTTACCGATATTCACCGGCCGCCACTGCCCCGCCGGCCCCGGATACCACTGGATGAGATTGGTAATGTCGTGGTAGTAGAACACCCCTTCTAAAGAGAGGAAATCGAAGGGTTTTACCAGCACACCGACATCGTAGATAACCGCTTCCTCCGGTTCGAGGGACGGGTTGCCGACGGCAAACGCGGTAGAAGGCCAGAAGAGATCGTCAAAGGAAGGGGCCCGGTAGGTGGTACCGATGTTTCCCTTCAGGACCGCCCGTTTGTTCCGATCGAAGGAAACCAGAGCGCCGAGGGTAAAACTGAACTTATCACGAAAAGAACTGTACTCATCATCCGGGTAGCGCAGGCTGTTCATATTGTACCGCAGCGCCGGTGTAAGCTGAAGACGGCCTGCTTCTGTTTTCCGATAGGGAAACAAATGGATTTCCTCCCGGAAAGAGACCGCGTGAGATGTTCTGTCCACCGTTCCGCTTCCCTCGCTGCCGACGGTTTTTATGAGCCCGGTGGAGATAAGATGATCATACCGAAAATTGTACGAGCCAACGGTTTCGAAAAAGAGAAACCTGAAATCATCCCGCCTCGAGAGTTCCAAATTGACGCCCAGGGCGGTATTGTCGTGGGTGTCGTCGACGGCGCCGAGGAAGTAGCCGGGGTCTGTATAATGACGGACCTGTTTTACCGTATGGACATCTAACGCTGCGGAAGCGACGGGGTTGTTCCGGTACTGCATGCTCAGAAGCCCCATGAACCTGGTATCCTCCATCTCCGCTTCCGGGGTCGGGAACTCGGCAAGCCCGGGAACTCCCTTTCTCGAACCGTGAGCCTGGCCGGACAGCGCAAGGCGGAGACCGGCGGCTTCGTGTATCGTCCAGCCAAGCTTCATCGAGGCGTCTCCCATAAGACCGTCGGTGTTCTCCCTCGTCGTCTTTTCCCCGTCCCCGTGCGGGTCGGTGTAGCTGTATCCTCCTTCGGTCATCATGCCGTGGAGGCCGATAAAATAATCCCCCTGTTTGTCCGCACCGATAGGCCCTAAAATCTGCCAGTCCGCTTCGTGGGTGTAGTAGGACGAAAACCCGTATTCGATGCCGGTTTCGAAATCCTTTCCGTACCCATCCTTCGTGATGATGTTGATGACCCCGCCGAAGGCGTTCTCCCC
Organism: uncultured Spirochaetales bacterium; assembly: GCA_964458315.1. Taxonomy (GTDB): domain Bacteria; phylum Spirochaetota; class Spirochaetia; order SPDA01; family CAZSGZ01; genus CAYWIK01. Next base: position 6,647 of record CAYWIK010000015.1, read on the forward strand.
GTACATCGCGCTGCTTCCGCCCCGGACAACCTCGATCCGTTCGATATCGTCGGGATTGATGCTCGAGAGATCGACCCCGCCTCCCTGGGCGGAGTTGAGCCGCTTGCCGTTTATGAGAATGAGCACCTGTTCGGGGGAGGATCCGCGGATGCTGACCATGCTCGGTTCCGTGGCGCCTCCGTACCTGTTTACCTGGACACCGGTAACCGAGGCCACGATCTCGGCTGCATTGTCCGGCGCCGACGCTTCGATCTCGTCCTCGGTGATAACGGTGACCTGGGCGCTCACGCTTCGCGGGTCCGTGGGGAGATATTCCCCCACTACGGTGATTCGATCGCTATCTCCTGTATCCTCCTGCGGACCGTTTTCTTGAGCGCCTGCGGGAGCCGCAGCGGAAATCAAAATCGGCAATATGAAAAACCAGCGGGTTAGAACCTTATAAAAACCTGTTTTCATGCAGTCCGCCATTCCATACTCCTTGACCCTTTTCCCATAAGAGGGTATACACTACACCACATGATCGATTTGTTTCTACGTGGCGGACCGCTCATGTATCCGCTTCTTCTGCTTTCCATTGTATCTCTTGCAATCATCATCGAACGGGGGATTGTCCTCGCACGCTCCGGCGCCGGGAAAACCGGCCGGCTCTTAGACGCCATTGAGTCAAGGGACGTAGACCGTGTACAGACCCTCGCGGACCGGGAAAAGAACCCGGTAGCCTTCCTTGTTCGTGAGATATTGTCCAACCGGGAGCTTCCCAAGGATGAAATTGAACATAAAGTTTCCTTAGCGGGTTCGCGTACCATCAAGGACCTAAGCCGGTATCTCCATCTTCTCGAACTCATCGGGAAAATATCCCCCATGCTCGGCCTCTCTGGTACGATCCTCGGTCTTGCCCAGACCTTCCAGAAAGTGGCCGCCGTTAAAGGCGCCGCGGACCCCGCCGTCTTAGCCGACGGCATCTGGGCGGCCATGATTACGACCGTGACCGGCTTATTCATCGGTATCCCCGCCATCATCTTCTTTCATCTCTACAACAACCGGGTCAAATCTATTTCCTTCCGTATGAAAAACGAAGCGGAAGAGCTCATTATGGCGCTCGAGGAAAAAACCGGTGGTTAATTTCGATACTGAAGAGGAACTTCTCGAGAAAAGCAGCGGCCCGGACATGACGCCCATGATCGACATGGTGTTCCTCCTGCTTATTTTTTTCCTTCTCACTTCCCTCATCATCAGACCTGCCCTCGAAGTCGATTTCCCTGAATCGGAGACCGCAGAAAGCCGGGAACCCCGGGAACTTACCGTCACCATCGAACGGGACGGTGATATCTTCCTGAACGGAGCACCCGCCGCGCTGGACACCCTCGAGGGTAAATTGACCGCTCTCATCGAAGAGACGGGCACGCGCGCGGTTACAATAAAAGCGGACCGGAAGGTCGAGTTTGAATTGATCGTAAACGTCATGGATGCCGCCCGCAAGACCGGAGCGGAGTCGGTTTCCTTCGTTGTTCAACGAAAGTAATCAGTTTTCGCTCCTCACATTTACGCCCATAGCGGACATGAGGTTTGCACCGAGGCACCAGCTTTTCAGATAATCCTGGCCGTCCAAAATGTCCGGATCGTCGATAATTTTTATATACCGCATTTTCCCGTCTGCGGGCCAGGGTTCATCGTCCGACTTCCCGCGATAATCGTCCAGATCGAACCCGACCCCGCCTAAATACGGGTCGTCCGGCTCAAAATAGATAGAAATGCATTCACACGGGATATCGACCCATTTCTCCACACCGTCGATCTCTCGTATTTCCTGGGCCTGCATATTAACCGTATAATTGGCCCATGTGGGATTGTTGCCGTGCAGTCCGGAGACAGATCGATATGTATAACCGTCGTTGTCCTTTGACGGGTCGGGATTTTCGATAAACTCCTCCGCCGAGTTATAGTACCAGGAGGCGCCGTCCTCAGAAACCTCCACATGTGCAAGCTCGCAGCAGAGTCCGTCAACCCGCTGTCCCCAGGCAAAGTTGGAGGCGAAGGTGATAAAATCGATCCCTTCTCCGTTGTAGATATGCCGTCCCTCTTCGAACTTCCAGGCAGCGCTCCCGCCGATCCCGACACAGGTGTAGGTACCGCCGCTCTCGTACGAACCGTGTCCTTCCGGCGGTCCGAGGGCGCCGTCGTTTTTAAGGGGCATTCTGTTTTCATCGGTTACCTGGAGTCCTCCGCCGCCGGTCCAGTTCACTCGCTGGCTTCCCGCCGGCTGCGGGTTCCACTCCTCGTCGACAACCTCGGCAAGGTAGAGGTTGTTCGGGTCGAGGGACTCGTCATATTCCGGCGTGCCGGCTTCACAGTCGCAGGGGTCCGGACGGTCCGCACAGCCGCCGAGGAGCAAAAAGCTGCCGAAGAAAAGAATGCCTCCGCATACTATGAGGGAGACGCCGGAGGCCGATCCGGCCGTCACTGCTTCCTCCTCACCCGTGCAACCGCATCAACCTCGCAGGAATAATCGCCCAAATCGTTCGTGTCCATCGAAGCGCTTACGATTTTTACCCAGCTCACCTCATCGAGCCCTGAACCACCCGGTCCTGCGGGAGAAAAATCCGCAGGGTCCACCGCCCAGGCCAGGTCGATCGCGTTCCCGCCGCCCGACCCTGTGTCGATGCCTGTTGTCGTATGATCGTCCGGGGTGGTGTAGAAGTATACCGGGTCGATTTCGGGATAATCTTCCGTTTCATCGAGGCTGTTGTCCGTACCGCTCCCGTCCGCACCGGACATGTCGCCCAATAGAAGGGTCGGGGCGGCGTCGCAGTAGCCCCAGCACAGTTCGGAAAATCCCCCGGTTTTATACAGGCTCTCCGGAAGAATGAACACATTGTCTATGCTGAGGGGCGGATCTGTTCCGACCGGCCACCAGGCGTCTATTTTGTCCGCCGGCGGAGGCGCTGGAGTTCCCGGGTCCTTGTCATACGAGACGGTTTGCGGCGAGTCGCTTGCTGCAAGATGCGAACCGGGTATGAGGTACCATGTGTCATCCGGGCTGCCGTTTCCGTCTTCGTCCTTCATGACCCAGACCGTCCCGGGCTCCTGCCACATATTTTTCGGGTCTCCGCCGGACCAGTAGGCATTGCCGAACACGATAAAATCGTACCCGCCGATGTTGTCGGGATGGTCTTTGATAGGCGGGTCAAACGCGAGAACCACGTATCCGCCGGCCATCCCTAGGGAAACCAGAGAAGAATGATCGGGAACATAGGTCCCGCCCCCTGCAGGCGGGCCGAGGAGTTTATCAGTATTTAACTTGATGCGGAAATTTTCATTGTTAGCGTATTGACCCGGGGCCTGGACAAAATCTGTTACTTCGACCGGGAAATAGGCCTCTTTGTCGTAGGCGAGTTCCGGTTCGGTCCAACCCGGCGGGATGTACCCCGGATCCGACGGGCTCAACGAGCAGGCCGACACGCAGATTAACCCCGCCGCCAAGACCAGAGTTGTGATGATTTGAATTTCAAGGGGGTGTCTATTCATCTATTTCTGCCGTCGGCCGCGTGGGAAACCGGCCGGCCGTTTCCGGCCGGCCGATACTGCATCTATTCCGCCTGAAGCACAAAGTCTTCGGTGTACACTCCGAAGCAATCGTTTTCTGCGGTCACCTTTTCCTTTGCCTTCGCGGCCGTATCGAAGTATTCACCGACCCAATCGCCGTCGGGATCATAAAACCCTTCGCTCATAGCTACCTGTGTCGCGTCCCCTTCTACTTTTAAGTTTTTCCAGCGAATAACCGTGTGCCCCGTGGCGTCGGGATTCCAACTGGGGGCTTTCTTGTACTTCACCACCATGTGTCCGTGGTCTCCTTCGCCTTCCTCACCGCCGTTAAATCCTTTGTTGTCGAACTCGACGATTTCGTATACATAACCCGGTTCAGTAGCATCTGCGGACATATACGATTTGTACAGGTCGTCCTCGATAACAACTTTAGAACCAAACTCGGTGCTCACCCATGTTCCCTCGATTTCCATCTTGAGGTTCAGCGCTTCACACCCGCTGAAGGCAAGCGCCGCGACCGCTATGAGTCCCGCGATCATAAGGACCTTGACTGTTCTTTTTTTCATGTTTCACTCCTTTGTCTCGGGAGCTGAGTGTGAGAAATAGTCCAACAATGTTGCAGGTATTGCAGGATATTCCGACTCAGTCCGCGAAGTCTGAATATAAGTTTGGTATACCAATGTTTCCTGGCTTATGGGTATGGATTGGACCGCGCCTTCCCACCGATTTCGGCAGTGGCAGTTTGCGGTCCGTCACCCAAATACAGTGACGGGTTCGCGCGGGGTTCTCACCCGCTTCCATTGAAGTATACACCGTATATCGTAACATAAATTGATGCTTTAGGCAATAGGTCAACTTTCTATCCGGGTTTTTATTCGGTTTCCTGCAGCTCGCAGCCCGTAGAATAGGAGGTAAAGTACCCGTTGGCAGCGGTAACTTCGGCAAACGCTTCGTCCTTGTTTTTGAAATAGGTGAGATCGTTTCCCGGTTCGAAGATGCCGATACTGAGATCCGCCGTTGTCGTGCCGCCTTCGGACGTTTTGAGGGTCTGCCACCGGAAGACGGTGTAGTAATCGATAACATCGTCATAGTAATCCGGACCGGAAGAAAGTGAAATAAGCGCGCATCCGTAGCTGCCCGAACCGGTTTCATCTCCATTGAACTCGCCGTTATAAATTTCAGAAATAGAATAGATTAGGTGCGGATCGTCTGTTGTAAAAGAATTGTATTTTTCAAGCCGCGTATTGGTGATAACATATTTTTCCTGATACTGATCATCTTCCCAAAGCCAGGTCCCTCCCACATCAATTCTGGAGGAAGGATCATTGCATCCCGCAAAAAGCCCCGTTACAGTAAAAACGACGGCAATGACGATAAATTTGGCCGTTGAAAAGCGATTTCTAAACGCACTCCTCATAGACAGTACTCCTCTTTTAAGCAGTTTTATATCACGGCAATCGAGAAAATACAATCAACGGCCCGGAACGAGCCGTTTCGCCGTCCGGTTTTACCTTATACCGGACCCCTGCAATTTTCCACCTTGAAGTACGCTATACATGATCTGTTGAAATGACTATACTCGAACAAAACCGATGCGAAGCCGGAAACTTTTTTGGCATTACGGGTTTCTCCTGTGTATAATTCTTATCTCTTTTTTAGCTCTCACCCTCTATTTAGAGAGAAGGACGAGGACCCTTTTTATCAGACAAAACAGACAGCTTCTAAAACGCGCCGGTGAGCTTCTTACCGCCTCATTTCCCCCTGTTTTGTTTCATGACCCCCCTGCCGCGGACAGCTATGTGAAAACCCTTGCCGCGGATTCGGAATTTCGTCTTACTGTTGTCCTTCCGGACGGCAGCGTCATAGCCGATTCACACAACGATACCTCCCTCATGAACAATCATCTCGACCGCCCCGAAATACAGTTCGCCCGTGAATACGGCGCCGGCACCGGCATCAGGACCAGCGCCACCCAGGGTATCCGTTTTCTCTATATTGCATACGCGGTCACCGGACCGGAGCCTTCAGCACTTTTAGGGTTTTTTCGGATTGCTATTCCTATTCATGAACTGTTTCTCATTACCAGAAATCTCTCCATTAGCTTTGCAGTTTCCGGTTTTATAATATTTGCCGTACTTACTGCGTTCAGCCTTCTTTCCTTCCGCCGTATTATTCGTTCGATCTCGGAATTACAAACTGCGGCCGGCCAATACGCGGCGGGGAATCTCGAATTTAAAGCGTATGTTGAAAACCCCGAGGAACTGCGAAATCTCGGGAAAGTGATGCACCAAATGTCCGGCGACCTCCAGCATCACATCGATACAATTTTAGAACAAAAAGGGGAATTAGAGGCAATTCTTTCGAACATGGCGGAAGGAGTTATTCTACTCGATCATACATTGATCATCAAATCGATCAACCAGGCTGCCGCAAATCTAACCGGCGGAATAAGACAGGAAATTACCGGTAAAAGTCTGATAGAAGCATTCAGAAATTCACATCTGCACGATTTTGCAAAAACTGTACTCACGACCGGAGTAAACGACGAAATTACTATTTGTCTAAACCGCGGACATCAGTCGGGAGAAGGGCCGAAACAAATCTTTGTCCGGGTGACAAGCTCCCTCGTCCAGTTTTCCACACGGGAGCGGCCGAACCTTTTACTCGTTCTCCATGAAATGACAAAAGACATACTCATCGAGCGGATGCGCAAAGATTTCGTTGCAAATGTTTCGCATGAACTCAAAACACCGATTACATCAATCAAGGGATTTGTAGAAACCCTTTTGTCCGGCGGTGTCGAAGACGAAAAACAGGCGCACCGCTTTCTGTCCATCATCTCTAAGCACACAAACCGCCTGAACTCTATCATTGACGATCTGCTGACTCTTTCAAAGCTCGATGAACTCGAGGAAGAAAAGATAAAAAAAACAAATTGCTCCGTCCTTGAGATTGTTACAAACGCTGTGCAGGCATGCCTGCATGATGCAAAGCAGGCGGAAACAGAAATCGATATAAAGATTGAACAGGACGTACGGATATCGGTAAACGCACGGCTGGTCGAGCAGGCAATCATCAATCTTATAGAAAACGCGATCAAATACAGCGAAACCCGGAGGAGAGTGGCAATTGAAACGGTAATATCAGATAACGGCTTTATTGAGATTGCCGTTTCCGATCAAGGATACGGTATTCCTAAAGAAAGCATCCACCGGGTGTTCGAACGGTTCTATCGGGTAGACCGTGCCCGCAGCCGCGAGCTCGGCGGGACCGGACTGGGCCTCGCCATTGTTAAACACATCGCCCTCAGCCACGGCGGAAGCGTACGGGTGTCGAGCATTGTCGGTGAAGGCAGCGCGTTCACCCTTGTCCTGCCGCTGTAATTTAACCAAAAACTAACATTTGATCTTTACACTCCTTCTTTTTTCTGTAAATATTTAGCCGGCGAAACAACCACCATGGAAGCTGTGACCGTAACCCTTCGAATACTCGGAAGTTTAGGACTCTTCCTCTTCGGCATGAAACTCATGAGCGAAGGGATACAAAAATCCGCGGGCGATCGGCTGCAGAGTATCCTCACCTTCATGACGGGAAACCGGTTTAGCGCCGTACTCACGGGCTTTCTTATTACCGCACTGATACAATCATCCTCCGCAACTACGGTCATGATCGTAAGCTTTGTGAATGCGAGCCTTCTCTCTCTCACCCAGGCGGCGGGAGTTATTATGGGAGCTAACATCGGCACGACGATAACCGGCTGGCTTGTGGCGATTTTAGGTTTCAAGGTCAACATCACCGCTATCGCTCTTCCCGCCGTCGGGCTGGGAATGCCGTTTTTATTTATTAACCGGTTTGGGAAAAAGTCATGGGGGGAAATATTGGTCGGGTTTGGGATCCTCTTTCTCGGATTGTCGATCCTTAAAGATACGGTGCCGGATATTAGAAACAACCCTGAAATGCTGCGGTTTCTGGCCGGATACACAGACCGCGGAATATTGAGTTTTTTATTTTTTGTGTTTGTGGGGACCCTCTTAACAATAGCTGTTCAGTCTTCCAGCGCGGCCATGGCGGTGACCTTGACGCTGGCATATTCGGGCTGGATAGATTTTCCCATCGCGGCTGCCATCGTTCTTGGAGAAAATATCGGAACGACCGTGACTGCCTTTATCGCCTCCTTCAGCGGGAATACCAATGCCCGGCGGGCGGCCAGGGTCCATACGATATTCAATGTTCTCGGCGTCGTCTGGATGGCATTTTTATTTAATCCCTTCATTTCCCTGGTCGATTTAATCGTTCCGGGTGGCATGAACAGTCAAGAAGGCATCACCGCTCATTTGGCAATGTTCCACACCCTGTTCAATATCACGAACAGCTTAATTTTCATATGGCTCATCCCCCAGGTCACCTTTCTGGCAAAAAAACTCGTCTTCAAACAAAAGGAGCTGGAAGAGAAATACAGCTTTTCATACATAACTTCCGGAATCCAGCAGACACCCGAGATCATGGTACTCAAGGCAAAGTCGGAAATAACGAAGATGGCGGAAATTATCGAAAAGATGTACACGACCTTCGTTCATGTTTTTCTCAATCCAAAAGAGAAACTCGGGACGGAAGTCGAGAACCTCAAGAAAATGGAAGATTATACCGACGACATGCAGGAAGAAATTTCAAAATTTCTTGTGCGCTGTTCCGAAGAAAGCTTGCTGGAGAAGACCGCTGTCACCATCAATTCTATGATGAGAATCGTCAGCGAATTGGAAAGCATCGGAGACAGCTGCTACAATCTTATTCTTCTTACCCAACGCAGATACGACAAAAAGATAAAACTAAGCGATGATTCGGTGGATGAAATAAAACCGTACCTCGATTTAGTAAAAGATTTTCTCGCTTTCAACAAAGAGCGGTTGAACCGGCACCTTTCGGACGAAGAATTCGAATTCGCCTTGTCTTTAGAAAAGCAAATAGATGAATCGAGAAATGTATACAAAAAGTCCGCCCGCAAGCGCCTTAAGAAAGGCAGTGATATTAAGGCTGAATTATTATTTATCGATTTTGTGAAGCACCTCGAACATATAGGAGATCATTCTTTGAACATTTCCGGCGCCCTTCGCTCGATTCCTTCGTCCTCCTATGCAATGAACCCTTGATTTTGTTATAAGCATAAAGTATAATCTATATAATAATTATTTTATGAAGGTCATTACATGATCCAAATCTCAGAAAAAGCTAAACAAATGCTCAGCGAAATGAAAAAGGAAAAACCCGGTTCTTCATTTTTTCGAATTTTCCTCCGCGGCTTTGGATGAGGCGGTCCGAAGTTTGGCGTGGCTCCGGAGGAGTCCTCGAATTCAGATAAAATAATCGAAGCGGAAGGAATGCAGTTCGTTATTGACAATCGGATTTCCCGCATGGTGAGTAATTTTTCAATCGATGTAAGACCTACGTTTTGGGGAGCTTCACTCACCGTCATTAGTTTCTCTGAAAAATAAGGATTAGAATGGACCGTATCCGGATTTGTGTCATTAATGATGACGGAATATTCTCTCCCGGCCTTGGGGCCGCCGTGGAAACGGCCCGTGAATACGGGGAGGTATCGATCATCGCTCCTTCACGGCAGAAAACCGGCGCCGGAAGGAGCCTGATGGGAAACAGAGACCAGGCATTCGAACAGATTGAACTGAAAATCGGAGGAAAGGTCCACCGGGCCTATCACATCGACTGCACCCCCGCCCTGGTTCTTAAACACGCATTGAACACGGTGCTTCGGGACAAAACTTTCGACCTGCTGATCTCAGGGATCAATTACGGCGAAAATATCGGATACGATATTACCGTTTCCGGGACGGTGGGCGCGGCCATCCAGGCGGCGGTAGAAAGAATACCTGCCTTCGCCGTGTCCCTCCAAACGCATATTAAAAACCACTTTATCTACGGCAAAGTCGATTGGGCCGCGGCCCGGCACTTTCTCGCTGTTTTTATTGAACGGTTTATTCAAAATGGACCGTTTCCAGGCTTCGAAATTATTAAAATCGATGTACCGGAGGAGGCCACCCCTGAAACCGAATGGAAGGTTGCCGGTCTTTCCCGGAAGCAGTATTTCCGTACCGTCTTAGAAAACGGGACGCCGGAAACGAAACTGGCGGCAGCTCGACTGATCAGGGACGAAAAACCGCATCAGGAGGGCACCGACGCATATACCCTTCTCATTGAAAAAAAGGTATCGGTTACTCCCCTCACCTTGGATTTTACCGCATGTACCGGCAGAGAATATTTTGATTAACCCGGAGGGGACCGGACGTTATGAAAAAGCAAATACGAGACTATCTTGATTCGTTAGATCCGGCGCTTACCGATTTTCGTTCGGTTGTCCGGCATGTAGAGGAGCGTTGGGGCAGCGAAGCCGTACCGGTCTTTGTGGAACTGCTTGCGGATGAACGGAGCCGATATTATCGAAAAGCAAACAGAGCCGCCCTTTTGATGCACGTGTCTCAGGAACTGGAGGAGGCGCAGACGATCGACCGAAAACTTGGAGCTATATCAGACGGACTTTCCGGCACATATACCGAAGGAAAAGAGGCCGATTATAATCTTTCACTGGACGGATTTGCGGTCTATTCAAAAGACGAAGACGGAAATATTCTCACCAGGCTCCAGCGGGGGCGCGTACACGACAACCCCGGGGAAATATTCGCGGAAAATAAGTGGGGAATTGTCATAAAAAGAAGAACACCGGCATATGCGGCAATCAGCCTTATGGGCGGGAGCGGCGCCCTTGCCTGTTACGGCGACGCCGAGATGCTGGAAGAAAACCTCGATTTCCTGGTTGCCTATGGACGTATGGTAAGCCGCGAGGTTTCCCGCTTCTGGAAGTATAATACCGCGCTTCAAGACCAAAACCATGAAAAACAACTCCTCGAAGATCTCGGAATCATCGGCATCCTCTGTCATGAACTCATGCGGCCTCTTACCCCTATAATGGGTTTTTCTCAAGTCATTTATGACGAAACCATCAGAATTATCGACCTTCTAAACTACGACGAAGCACGAAAACTGATCACCTATTATCACAACAAAGTTTTAGGCCGGGTGGAGGCAATGACCAAAACCGTAAAAACACTTCTCCACTTTGCAAGGATCGAAGCGGGAAAATACAAACCTAAACACGAAGAATACAAACTGAACAAGCAAATACTCGAGCTGTCACACGCTATTATGGAAGAGACCACCGAGGAAAAAAAACAGGTTACGACATCCTTGAGCGAGGAGACGGAAACGGTCAGCGGCGACCCTTATCTCCTTACCGTTTCCATAGAGAATATTCTGCAAAACGCCGTCCGCCACGGTGAAGAAGGGAACATTCAGGTAAAGACTTTTAAAGAAGGCGGCAAGGCGGTGATACTCGTCGAAAACCGTGGAAAGATCGAGAACATCGAAGAAGTGTTTCACACGTACAAAACCACCAAGGAGTACCGCGGCGGGACCGGACTTGGAATGTCGATCGTGAAGCGGTTTGTCGAGGTGCAGAACGGAAACGTCGGCGTCGAAAATATTTCCGCGGACGGGAAAGACCTGGTCCGGGTCGTTCTCACGCTTCCGGCCGAGGGGTGAACATAGAGAACAGGTTCACCACACCCCCGCGGCTTCAAGCTGCCCCACCGCCTGCTCCGCCCATCCACGGTTCGCCTTCGGGCTCGCCGGGCTCGGATGGAGCACGGAACAGATCTTCGGAGCTGCCGCACGGCTTTGGACCGTATTCAGGCGGGAAACGGCGAATGCCCCGATACCGATGACAAATTCGGGCCTGAAAAAATCGAAAAGCATAGCGGCGTGCTCATCGCACAGCCGGTATGTCTCTTCCCGGTCCGATTTTATCAGCTTGTCCGGGGTGAGGTTTTTTCCGTCTGCGTCGAAAAAGAGGAGGGGACAGTAGTTGCCGACGAAATGGTCTTTAAAAAAATTCTCGGGTGTCCCGAAGCGCTTTTTAAAGAGCCCCCAAAGTCTGAGGCCGCTTACCTCGCTTCTTGAACAATCGAAACCGGTCACCGGCCGCTTCGGATGCTCCCTATGCGGCTTTTCAACCGGTTCTTCGATCCCGAGCCACTCCCTCACGATATTGACCTCTCCGAAGGGGACCCCGGTTTGTGCCATGCCCCAGGGGCCGGGGTTCATTCCGAAAAAAAGCGCCCGTTTAGGCGGGGAGCCGAACATCGTAAGATATTTACGGTACGGCTTCCACGCATACGCTAAGGGATTGTACACATAGGCGACCCGGCTCGAAAACTCGAGTTTGTTGAATTTCTTCGCGAATGTTTGGGATGCTGTAAAAAGCGCTTCAAGGTTCAGGAACATTTACTCCATCCGCAGTGGGAGCAGCTCAGACAGCCCTCTTTGAAAACAAGCCCCTCGCCGCATTCCTGACACATATTATCGCTGGTGATGACTCGCTCCCCGTCGTTGATATACTTTTTCAGCACCCGGGCGATACCCCGCTCGCAATCGAGAAAATTGGTGTCCTTATTGAGCTGATCTACCACAAATTGGAGAGGGGTACCGTGACGAAGGGCCATGGAAATGAACCGGGCGAGAGAAGCATTGGGAGAATTGAATTGGCGGGTAAAATCATCCACCTGAATGTGGACCGGCCCGGTGTCGACAATCAAATCGTACCGCCCTTTGCCTCCTTTTACCACACGGCCCCGGTTGTATTTTTTCAAATCAAGGTACATCTCCGGGTTGTCGATTACAAAAATTTCATAGAGGCTTCCGTTTAACTTTCCGACAAGGATAATGTAGTCCAGGTCTTTTCCCTTGAAGGAATGGATATCGCAGGGGAGTTCTTTCGGGCGCTTCGGCGCGTAACGCCGGACGATCCGTTTCTCCTCTTTCGCTTCAAGGACCCCCCTCATGCTTCCTTCGGGATTGAACGTGGTAAATCCTTTAAGCCCCTTTTTGTACCCATAGAGATAGAGCTCTTTATACTCCTCTATGGTCGTGCCCGGGCGAAGATTTAACGTCTTCGAGATGCTGTGGTCGATATACTTTTGAAGGGCGGCCTGCATATCGATAGCTTTTCGCGGCGGGACATCCGCCGCGGTGATAAAAAAGTCCGGAGCGGCCGTCTCGCCGGATTGCTTTCCGCTCCCGTTTGCCTTTCTGTCCCGGTAGAGGAGCCAGGCATAATCGTAGACCCGCTCGGTCCTGGTTTTATCCCCCTCTCCGGTCCGGATACGACGGTCGTATTCGAGTGAAAATATCGGTTCGATACCGGAGGAACAATTTTGTCCCACCGTGAGGGATGTCGTGCCGGTCGGCGCAACGGTGTTGAGCTGTATGTTACGAAGGCCTTTCTTCCTGATTTCTTTGCGGATTTCATCGGGGAGGGTTTTGACGAATGCGGCTTCGAGGAGTTTTTCCCTATCGCAGCCCGGAAACGCCCCTTTCTCTCCGGCCAAGCCCGCCGAAGTTTCGTAGGAAATGTTCCGGAGCCGCCTTCCGATTTCTTCGGCAGCCTCGATGGACGCGGGGTCGCCGTATCGAAGCCTAAGCATACAGAAAAGGTCGCCTAAGCCGGTGAGCCCAAGCCCGATCCTTCTCCATTCCCTGGAAAATGAACGAATTTTCTCGAGGGGATAGTCTGTAACATCGAGGACGTTGTCCAGAAAACGGATTCCCGTGCGCACCGTGGACTCAAAAGCCTCCCAGTCGACGGAGGCGTCTTCGGTAAAGGGGTCCCGTACGAATGAAGGAAGATTGACCGCCGAAAGACAACAGAGCGAGTAGGAAGGCATGACCAATTCGCCGCAGGGATTCACCCTGTCCATGGTAAATGCCCAGTAACCGTTGTTGTACCGTTCAACGGTGTCGGCGTTGAAAATGCCCGGCTCGTTGTTATAAAAGGCGTTTGAGGCGAGGAGTTCGTAGAGCTCCCGGGCCGGTATTTTTTTATAGCTCTTTCCTTTGAAGGTGAGTTCCCATTCCGCGCCGTTCTCGAGGGCCTCGACAAAGGCATCGGTTACTTTTACGGAAATATTGAATTGGGTCAGTTCACCGTTGTTGTCTCCCTGTTTCACCGTAATAAATTCCTCGATGTCCGGATGGCTTATGTCGAGAAGGGCGATGTGGGCGGACCTGCGGTGACCGCCGGTCATGATGGTCTTTGCGGACTGGTCGAAAATCCGAAGAAACGACACCACCCCGGATGCCTCCCCTCCTCCTGAAAGCGGATCGCCTTTCGGCCGGAGTTTTGAAACGTCGAACCCAACGCCCCCGCCCATTTTGCTGATGATCGCGTCTTCTTTGAGGGTATCGTAGATATTGTGAATATCGTCTTCAATATCGATGGTAAAGCAGTTGTTGTAATTTTTCATGGGGCTGCCGGGCCGGGCATTGGCCAGAATACGGCCGGCGGGGATAAGGCGCCCTTCGGCCATAGCCGCGAAAAACCGGTCTTTCACATCGGCCCGGACCGCTTCGGCTTCTACCGATGCAACTTCTTCGGCTACAAGACGGAAAAGCTCGAGGACATCCCGCTCCCCGTGGAGCATGTATTTTTCACGAAATACTTCTTCGCTTACACCCTGCATCCATCGCCATTGAAATGTTTGTATATCGAGTTCGCTTTTTTTCATGCCCTCCTCCCGGAATCAAGCGCTGAATCTTATATGGAGGATGTCTCCGTCTTGGACGATATACTCTTTCCCTTCGAGGCGGAACTTTCCCTTTTCCTTCACCCCTTTCTCGGAACCGGCCTCTATCAGATTCTCATAGCTGAAACATTCTGCCCGGATAAAGCCCCGCTCCAGGTCGGAATGGATCTCCCCCGCGGCTTCCGCGGCCGGAGTCCCTTTAGTGACGGTCCATGCCCGGACCTCGTCCTCGCCGACGGTGAAAAACGAAATATAACCGAGCATATCATACGCAAATTTGATAAGCCGGTCCCGCGCCGATGATTCAATGCCGAGGTCCTCGAGAAAGGCGCGGGCCTCTTCGTCGTCCAGTCCCGCAAGCTCCATTTCAAACTTGCCGGCAAACTCGATGACCTTGTACTCTTCTCCCATCTGTTCCACCAGCCCTCCGTTTTGACCGTAATTATTCTCGTCCGAATTGAGAATTACAAGCATCGGTTTGAGGGAGAGAAACTGAAAACCCTGAATGTGCTTCAACTCATCTTCCGACAATTCGAGGCCGCGGAGGGGCAGCGTTTCGTCAAGGTGTGCTTTAATTTTGTGCAGCAGTTTTTCTTCGGCTGCAAGTTCCTGGGTCTTTTTACCCCGTTCCATGTCCGCCGCAATCCTGTCCAGCCGCTTTTCTACGATCAGAAGATCCGAAAATATCAGTTCTTCATCGATAGCAATAAGGTCCGATTTCGGTTTCGGTTCGCCTTGGGCGGCGTCGATCGCCGGATCCCGAAAATTGCGCGCCACCACGGCAAGAGCGTCTGCTGTTTTAATGAGCCCCATAGCCGTGCCTGAAAACAGCCCGTGCCGCGCGGCCCCCGCGGCGAGACCTGCAAAATCGGTAAACTCGATGGTTGCATAAACCGTCTTTTTAGGATTATACATCTCGGCCAGCTTTGTGACCCGCGGGTCTTCCACTTCCACTACCGCGACATTCGGCTCCACCTTCCCGCTTGAATATGCCGTTACTTCGGCTTCACTTTTCGTGAGGGCATTGAAGATGGTTGTCTTCCCTGAATTCTGTAGTCCGATAATTCCTATTTTCATTGAAGTACGAGTGTACCCTTTTGTAGGCCCTTTGTAAATCGACCGTATGAATGCCGCGGTATTATCGGCCGGTAAAGTCCGGCGGACGGTCCGCCTCTTCTATATACTGTTTTACATCGAACTTCCGTTTACATCCGGCATAACTCATGTATCGGACCGTACCGAAAATTTCCCGTTCCCCCCAGGGCCGGTCGTGGACGCCGCCAATGGCCCACGCAACCCCGGTATACCCGTTCGGGTCCCTCCCGTCGAGCTGATACGCGTCGTTTAGGAAAACCGCGTGATCTACCGCCTCCTCGGGAGAAGGGTTCCATTCAAGGATCTTTTTTGCCCAATACATACGCAGATAGCCATGCATGGTACCGTAGCGCACCATGCGGATTTGGGCGGCGTTCCAGAGCGGGTCGTGCGTGCGCCCTTCTTCGAGCTCCTCCCTGGAATAGATGTATTCCCGCCTGTCGTTTCGGTGTTTATTCAGCGTTTTCCGGGCCCAGTCCGGGAACCCTTTTACCGAATCGTAGCCGGAGTTGTACCGGCAATAGTTGTCAGAAAGTTCGCGCCGGACAATAAGCTCCTCGAGGAAGGCTTTCGCCGCTTCGTAGAGCCTTTCCGCGGCTCCGCCTTCTACCGCCGCGTCCTCGATGTCCGGGGCCGCCTTTCGTACATTCAACGCCGCCCTTGCAGCCGCAAGCTGTCCGAAGTGAAGATAGGGGGACAAGCCGGAGACGGAGTTTTTTGTCGGGTCGTTCCGCCGAAGATGATAGAAAGGAAGCACGTTTTCAATAAACTCTTTCAAGCGCCGGCGGGCCGCCGATTCTCCCGGTTCGATCCAACTGACATCCGGACCTTCCGAAAGTTTATCCGCTTCGTTGAATAACCGCTCCCACGGCGCGGCGGACGCGTAAGTACCGCCTTCTTCATTGTAAGGATGCCGCTCAAGGGAAGGGAATTCTTCTAAAAACTCCGGCAGAAGCCGGTGGATCTTCGGCCGGATCGTCCGAGCGGCATACTCCTGCTTTTCCGAAGTGTGCCACGCCGGAATGACGTTTCTGCCGTCCACTTCGTAAACGGGTATGTTTACCTTTTCGCAAACCCCGGCATACCACTCCCGTTTTACCCGGAGGGGATCGAAATCCACAATAAGGGCGGACGCTCCTGCCTCCTTTGCCAGGCCGGATATTTTTTCCTTCGGCGAACCGAAAAGGGGGATAAAGGGGATATTAAACCGGTCGAGCACGCCGGCGACCTCCTGCAGCCCTTCAAGCATAAAACGGTAATGACTTTTCCGCGCTTCGGCAAACCCGGAAACCATACAAAAGCAGACAAGGAGCGGCAATTTATACCGGAGCGCCAATTCCCGGGCATAGAGCATCGACCAGTTGTCGGCCGCCCGCTGGTTTCTGCTCATCCAGTAAAGGACCGGCCCTTTCCCCGCAACTTCATCCCGCGGGTTATGGAGAGCAGGTTTGATAAGTTTTGTCCGTTCCCGGTTTACTGTCATGTTTTATTCCCGGCGGACCGTGCTGTTCAGCTCCCGGTCCTTTGTGCAAGCTCCTTAATCGGAAAACAAAGCGGATACCGCTGTGCCGCACATTTCAAGGAAGCCGTCCTCTTCATCCGCAGCGGAAAGAGTGGATCCCGCAATCTCACCGGATTCTACTTCTATGAGTCTGATGTTGAGATAGTATCTTCCTCCGACCGAGGTTACCGCACCGGTAACAATCAGCTCCGCATTAGCCATTTTCCCTATTTCCACCGCCGTCGACTCATCTGTCATGGCACTGCGCTGGAACTCATATTCTTCTACAATGCTGTCTATGTTCTTTCTATCTACAACTACTACCCGGCCCGAGTTGACGAAAGCGTTCTCAATAAAAAGAAGCAGTCCGTCTACGGTTTCATCTGTTACCGCGCCGGTCATCGATTCCAGGCCGACAACGGCCACCCGTTTCCCTTCGATTTCTGAAGCAGCCGTCTTCTTTTCTATAAATGCTTCTTCACCGACAGCCTGCTCATCATATCCGTTTTCGAGTTGCTCTTTCGCAGCTCTTCTGATCCTTTCCGTATCATGAGGCAGAAGGAGAATTCTTTCGAAAATATTTTGAAAACTTTCGATTTGTTCATCCTTTGTAACAACACTGTCGCCGTTTTCGTCCATCCAGCGATCCAGCCTGTTTTGAACCTCCCGTTCCCGGAGCCGGAGATAATTAAAAGAAATGAGAAATCTTACCAGCATTTTCTTTTCAGCATCATCGACAGAACCGTCACCGTTTATATCGAACCATTCTTTCACCCTTTCGGCGCCGGCGTCCTTCATTAACTCCTTAAGCCCGATGTTAAAAAAGTATAATCGGGTTATCCGGACTTCCCGCTCATCAATCCTGCCGTTTTCATCGAAATCAAAAATATCGTCCAGTGGTGTTTTGTTTTCATGAACACCGAGGATCAGTGCTGAACCGGCCCGTAACAATTGCTTAAGTTCCGCATCCTCCAGTTCTCCGTTGCCGTTTGTATCGGCCCAGCGCTGGAAATCGCTTTTCACCTTCGAGTTTGGGATCTCCTTTAAGATGTGATGTTCGATTTTCCATATTCCGTTCCGTTTCCAGAGAAGAAAGGTATCGGTGAAACTCTGCGAACGGTCGACGAGAAAAACAACCGTCCGGTCCGGCAGTTTATGGTTCCGGACCTTCGGCTTTTCATAGGAAAGAGACTCGAGATCAAGGCGGTACCAAATTTGCTGCTGGTGCTCGAGGATTTCTTGTCTTCCGAAAAGCTCGGTCTTCTCCCCCCCGAGCATAACTATTTTTTCAGCCTCCGGCCAGTAGGAATCTATGTATTTTCCCGGGTCCTCCGCCTTTACAGCTTCAATCCACCCCATGACGACATCAACAGGTCCTCCCGCCGGACCGCTTTTTTCCGAACCGATAGAACCGCCTGCCGGTCTGTCTGTCTGAGTCGTCCCGCATCCCGCAAAGAAAAGGAGAATAATCACCGCACCTGCCAATGCATAAAAGAAAAACCGCTTTTTCATAGGTATCATCATAAAACAGAAGAAAAGATATTTCAATTTATTTTAGTTGAATATTTTCTCAGTTTTTTCAATTAATTCACACTTCCATATGTAATCTATTTGTGTTAAATTAAAAAATAGGAAATCCAAACTATGAAAAAAATCTTCGAAAAATATTGTGAACTCCCTACGATAGTAAGGAAACCTCTCTGGAAAATTTGGCACCGCTGGTTGTCAAACCACGACCACTTCGGAATGGCCGTTTTTATGAACTACGGTTTTTCGCATCTTAACGGGGACACCCCGATTCCTCTCGCGGAAGAGGACGAACCGAACCGGTACTCCATTCAACTCTACCATCATGTGGC
The DNA here is from genome assembly GCA_964458315.1 of uncultured Spirochaetales bacterium. Classification (GTDB taxonomy): domain Bacteria; phylum Spirochaetota; class Spirochaetia; order SPDA01; family CAZSGZ01; genus CAYWIK01. The sequence goes on from CAYWIK010000015.1 coordinate 25,291, forward strand.
TACAGGCGCCGACCTCCGGGGGAAAGATGTCCTTGAAGTCGGGTGCGGACGCGGTGGCGGCGGTTCCTACATCATGCGGTATCTTAAACCGAACTCCTACATCGGTCTCGATCAGTCGAACTACAGTACCAGCTTTTGCAACAAATATCACGATTTGGAAAATCTCTCCTTCGTGAAAGGATATGCGGAGTCGCTGCCCTTCGAAGACCGCTCTTTTGATGCGGTTATCAACATCGAATCATCAAGATGTTATGCCGACATCGACGCGTTCCTTTCAGGTGTTTGCAAAGTGCTGCGTCCGGGAGGACATCTCCTCCTCGCCGATCTCCGTACCGACGATGAGGTAGAGGGTTTTAAAAAGCGCTTTATACAAAACGGTTTTACAATCCGGCGGGTAGATGACATTTCCCAAAACGTATCCGAGTCTCTCAAACTGGATTCCGCCCGGAGGACAGAACTGATCGAACAGCACGTCCCTAAGTATCTGCGCAAGGCGTTCAAAGAGTTCTCCGGCGTGGAAGGCACCGATCGGTACCATCTCTTCTCCGACGGTAGAATGAAATACTGGTATTTTGTGCTCGAAAAAGCCGATGCAAAAACCCCCGGATAACAAGCGGCAATGTCCCGGTTATACATCCGTTTAGGTTTTTTCCTCCTCGTTTTTCTCTTCATTTTCTCGTCCGCCGGTCACGTTTCAGCGCTGGACGCGGAGCTTTTAGCAAACGATATTGTGGTTTCCCTCGCGGAAGACGGAAGCGCCGATATTTACTACCGCTGCGAGTGGAGCGCCCGGAACGGTGAAATGCACGGGTTCTATTTCCAAGGCACGGCCGCCCCTCCTTCCTTCGTGCACAGGGACTGTTATGCGGAAATCGGCAGAGGGGAAAGGGTCCCTTTAGAAATAGAACAGCTCGGAGAAAAATACTATGACATCGTTCTAGCCGACGGCAGAGGTTTTGAAGGCGTTGGAAATTATTTTATCCACTATAAGGCGGATTTGGCCGGAGAGAAATTGATCGGCCTGACAAAGTCTCCTGAAAAAGACGAACTTATCTATTTTAACTGGGCGCCCGTCCAGTGGGACACTCCGGCAGGCAGGCAGACGGTGCGGGTCATACTCCCTTTTCAAACCACTGACGAGCAGGTGGCCGAAGGGGAATTCGAGCGTATCGGTCTTTTGACCGAACCTTATGTCAACGAAGATAATAAAATCGATTATTATGGTACCCGGGCAAACGAAGGCTCGTATTGGTTTACCCTGCGATTCCACCGGTCAAACCTCACGGCTCGTGAACACCAGCAGCTGCAGTTTTATCTCGATCCGGACGCCCTTCCCGGGCTTTATCCTAATCTTAAGACCGCTGATTCAGGCGGTACAATTTACGGCGATAAGGAAACGCCGACCGATGAAGGCGGCGTCGACGTCATGGGCGGCCGCGCGGCCTCCCTCGGTTTACGGGGCCGAGTTTTTTTCTTCCCCCGGACGGCGCCGTTCATCGCAGCCCTGATTGCCGCCGCCTTGGCCCTTCTCGCCTACCGGAAACAGCATAAAAAATTCGGCGGCACCTTGGACATTATGAGACAGGTTTCCTGGGCGGGAGATGACTGGGTTTCTCCGCGAATCCAAGTGGGCAGTTACGCGGTCGAGGGCAAAATCGCGGAATCACTGCATCCGGTGGAAGTGATGCTTTTTTTAGAACGGGAACTCGGCGATATCGTCCTTGTCTGTACCAAGGCAATGGAGGAACAGGGCGCTCTCGAGCTTCTGTCGGAAGAACCGCTTCGTATCAAGGCCCTCGATCAGTCTAAGACCGACGATCCTTACGACCGGGAACTTTTAGGCTGTTTTGACAAAGAGGGCTATATCGATGGGATGAAACTTGCGGACTTTTTTGAGCACGCCCTGTCCCGTCTTCAGGAGAAGACCTGGGACTGCGATATGGAAGAAACAAAAACCTACTACATAACCAAACTTGCTCAAAAGGAAAAGATCTCCACCGCCGAAAGTTATCAATCCTACCCGGCACACTGGCGTTCGATGTTTTGGCTCTGGCACATCGGCCCCCGCACCCCCAGGATATCTCCGGAGTTCAACGGCACCTACGCGAACTTTATGAACTCTTCGGCATGTTTCGAAGGCTGTTTCGCCCCCGCGGGATTTGAGGGCGCGGTCACGGACGCATGTTATTCCGCATGCCATACCGCGTGCCACAGCGCGTGTCACTCCGCCTGCCATTCGGCATGCCACAGCGCGTGCCATTCCGCCTGCGTTTCCGGAGGCGCCCATTGACCGCAAATGAACTGTCCTGGATAAACGGATTTTATGCTCACGCGCGGAAACATTTATTCGTACGGAAGGAAGATAATGTCCTCATTATCCCGCCGAATAAAGTTTATAAGCTCAACTCCACCGGAACCGCGCTTCTGGAATTCCTTGCCCGGGGACGCCGGATCGAGGAGTTTCCGGGACTCCACAAGAGTGATCGGGTTGGCGACGTGGATACATTCTTTAAAAACCTCAGGCAGCTTTTTGCCGGCGAAGATCCTGATTCGGCCGGGCTTTCCGCCGTTGAACGCATCGCCTATGATTTTTCCTACACTAAGCTGCCGGTTTTGGGCGAAATTGCCGTTACGTATCGATGTAACAACCGCTGTGCTTTTTGCTACGTTTCGGACACACCGGACCGCGAAATGTCTGTCGGGGAAATCAAAAAAATCATCAGAATATTCAAAGTTGAAGCGCAAATTCCCTTTTTCAGTTTCACCGGCGGCGAACCGCTCCTTCGAAAAGACCTCGAGCGGTGTATTGCGTATGCGGCTAAAAAAGGGCTCACCGTCAACCTTATTACCAACGGGACCCTCTGTACGCAAAAACGGGCCCGGTCACTGGCAAAGGCCGGCCTCCGCACGGCTCAGGTAAGTATCGAAGCGCCGGAAGAGGCCCTCCACGACGAACTCACCGGACGTCCCGGTTCTTTCAATGAAGCCCTTAAAGGCATGAGGGCCATGCAGGAAGCGGGGATCTCGGTGCAGACCAATACGACCCTTACCGCGGTCAACGCCGAAGCAGTCCTGAAGCTTCCCGGATTTCTCAAAGGGGCCGGAATTTCCCGGTTTTCGGTCAACCTCTATATTCCTACGGGAAAGGGGAAGGACACCCCTCGGCTGTTCCTCCCCTACACCGAAGCGGGACCTTATATTGACAGGTTACGCAGGCAAGCCGCCCCCCTCGGGCTCACCTTCTACTGGTACTCGCCCATGCCGTACTGTATCTACAACCCTATCGCAAAGGGGCTGGGAAATAAATCTTGCGCGGCAGTCGACGGGCTCGTATCGGTAAACCCGAAGGGCGAGGTCCTCCCCTGCTCCTCATACAACGAGCCGGTCGGAAACCTCCTCACCGGTCCTTTTTCCGAGGTTTGGTTTTCTGAACGGGGAAGTTATTTCAAGAACAAGCGGTATGCGCCGGAGGAGTGCCGGGGCTGCAGCGCCTTCACGGCATGCCAAGGCGCCTGCCCGCTCTACTGGAACTATGCCGGCACAAACGAACTGAGCGGCGCTCGGCATCCCGGCGCCGATGAGCCGTGCGGCATGACCCGCTGTTCCGGTACAAACGCCTCCGGGCACAGCCGCGGTTCCGGTCCCGGCCCGGCCGAGCAAAGGAGCGCCGCATGCCGACGGTGAGAGAACTTGAAGGCGTAAAAGAGCTCGACTATGTCCTCTTCCGGCTGCCGGTCCGCACAAGACTGCTTCTCTTCGGCCTCCTGGCATTGGCCGGTGCGGCCATTCAGTTTCTGTTCTTTTTTCCTCTTCACACGGTAATTGGGTTCGTTTTCTTTGCCCTGGCAGGGCTATTCGTGCTCGGCGCGAGCTATACCAAGGCGCCTAAGGACCTGGGATTTGAAGAGTGGAAGCCGGTAACTTTCAACGAGTTCAAGCGGGTGGAAAAAAACTATGAACTGGTCAAAACCGCACAGCTTCCGGTGTATTTACGAAAAAAAGCGGGCCGAAGGATGTTTATCGTCCTTTGTTTTGCCTCCTTCCTCGTTTTGATCTTTGTTTTAGCGAGTTCCGAAAGCGCCGTTTTACCGGTCATTTTGTTTGATATGCTCCTCCTCTTTTATCCGCTTTTTCTGACCGGGAACATCCTCCTTCACACACCGAAGGAATTAGAAATGAAAATGCGCGGATTTCACGGCGTAATCGATGATCTCGAACGCTCCGGGCAGGAAGTGAGGATAATCCCCTATTTTCGGTTCGACAAAGATTCCAAAGGGCGTTTGATCCCCGAGGATGTGCGTTTGATGATCGAACCCAGACGTAAGCCTCCGGACTTGATCGGCGCGCAGCTTCAGGTAAGTATTAACAACGGCCCGAAAGGCGCGGTGCCCTATATGTACGCGGTTATCCTGACCAAACGGGAAGGAAACTCTTTCGAAAGGCTGCGCGCAATGGGTTGGAAGCTCGTCTATAACCGAGGCGGAGAAAAAAAGATGATAACCGAAACCGGTTTTGAAGACGAGTTTGCGTATTTGGTTGTCCGGCAGCCTACCGAGAGCGGAGGATACAACACGACGGACAGCCAGTGTATAGAACTCGCCCGTCTCGTTCTTTACGGAATGCAGCAGCTTACGTAAAGCGCGGCTCCCGGTCGATTTCGTTAATCAATTCCTTTCCAAATCATCGCCCCTTTTTCCCACTCCGCCGTCACCCGGCCTTCGTATGCCAGATAAGAGAGATAGGACCGAAGGGTGGAGGAAACGAGGACGAACTGGTTTGGGTCTAAAACAATTGAATAGCGGGCACAGACCCGTTCGAGAATCGAGTCGAACCGCGCGGGCGGTGTACATGAGGAGGCGACAACTTCGCAAATCTCCGTCACTTTTTCCCGGTTGATATGGATGAGGTTGGTAATGTCCCGGGAAGGCGGAGCGTGACTCGGGATATACCAGTCCGCTTCCAAAGAGGCGAGGGTATCAAGGGTTGCCAGATAGGCTGCGATATCGTAGATGAAAAAAAGGTTATATTTCCTGATGATGGTTTCCGAGAAGAGGCTGTCCGCAATAAACACCGCGTTATCGGGCGTCCGGACACCGATCATTTCGAAGTAGTGCCCCGGGAGAGGGATTGCCTCGAGCCCGGTGTCCCCGCCGCCTGCATTGCCGCTCAGCCTAATCGGCCCGCTGCTTCCGATACTATCGGTTACCTCCGACGGAGCGGCCCGTAAAAACTTGTTGTCCAGCCCCGGATAGGGAAAACCGCCGTATAAAAACGCCGCCTCCAGCTCCGGCCGCCGGATAAACGGCGCTTCTGCCGAAGTTGCCGCGATCCGGCAGCCGGTTTTCTTCTGTAAAAACGCGTTGCCGCCGATGTGGTCGGCATTGGAATGGGTATTGATAATGCACTCGAGTGTCCATCCCTGTTCGGCGATGAGTTTGTTAATCTGCCGGCCCGCTTCTTTGTCGTTTCCCGAATCGATAAGAAGAGCCCGGCCGCCGCGAATGAACACGCCGATATTCACCAGCCCGCGTATGAGCCGTGTGGAGTCTCCGATTTGTTCCAGTTTCAGCTGTGCCATACGTTATTCATACATTATATAAACGGATTTTTTACGGTGATGCCAAAATATTTCTGATCGTTACTGAGGTCTTCCGACAGGATTACAGCACAGCCGCTGTACAAAGCGGATGCAATAATTAAACAATCCCACCAAGAAAGTTGATACTTCAATTGGCAGTCCCGCGCCTTTTGCATAATTTTCTCATCAATAGGAACCGGACTCCAGACAAACAGAGATACAACATCATCCCACGCCTTAGCCCGGTCCATCCCGGGGTCCAGCTTTTGCGTAACAGTGACAAAATATTCACTGCATACCTGCATACTTATTCTACCGTTACGGTCCCGCCACAAAGAGGCCATGACGTCAATTGCTATCGGCTGTTTTTCCGGCTCCGAGGCATCCCTTGCATATACTAATACGTTCGTATCGACAAAAATATTATCGCTCATGTAAACTGTACCGTGAAGGATATCGGCCGCTTTTCTTCAGGAGGACGGGGGTTCGGCCAAGAAATTGTTCCATTGCGGCTGAATATTCTTGTTCCACTTCCATTTTTTCTTCCAACATATGAGAGAGCAGCTTCGAAACGCTTGTATCATGTTTTGCGGCCCATACACGGACCCAGCGCGCGACCCTGTCTTCCAGGGATATTGTAATATTTCTCATATACTACCACGAAAACAGTGTAACACGAATTACGTGCAAGGTCAAGAAAAGTAATCTGCCGTCAGCAATTCCCTTGACACGCAGGGAAAAATCGATTAATGGTATTACAAAGTAATATCATTATGTAAGAACGAACAGACCAAATGCGGCATTGGAAAGAGTTTCTCCGTCATCATCAGTTGAAGAAATGTACCGCCTGCAACGAAATACACCTTACCTGCGACGCATTTTAAAAGGAGGAAAATAATGGGTAAACTCAAACTTTTAGGTCTTATTATTTTTTGCGCGGCCCTCGTTCCAATGTATCTCTACGGAGGGGGCACCGGGGAGTAGCCCGGAGCGGCGATACCCTCGGAAGAGAAAACAGTTCCGGGGGCGGCAGAAAAACCGATCAGCGTATTTGTAAGCATCCTGCCGCAGAAATATTTAGCGGAACAAATAGGAGGAGATTTGACCGATGTTCAGGTGCTCGTAAAACCCGGACAGAGCCCTCACTCTTACGAGCCTACCCCCTCACAGATGACCGCTTTGGGAAAGGCGGACATCCTTTTTACCGTCGGCGTAGCGTTTGAAAAGGCGCTTCTGCCGAAAATACGGTCCAACCTGCCGAACCTCGAGATCGTTGAATCCAATCACGGGATCGAGTACCGGAAAATGGCAGGCCACTCTCATGATGAGCATGCAGAAGACGCTGAGGAGCATGAACACCATTCGGCCGGACGGGACCCTCATGTCTGGCTCAACCCGGAAAACGGCAAAATCATCGCCCGGAATATGCGCAACGCCTTTATCGAAATCAATCCGGGAAACCGGGAAAATTTTGAAACCAACTACCGCATTTTGGCTGAAAAGGTCGACCAAGCAGACGCGGAACTTGCCGAAACACTGAACCCGCTGGGCGGAGAAGCCCTGTTCGTGTTCCATCCTGCTTTCGGATATTTTGCAGACCGGTATGGACTCGAACAGATAGCAATCGAAATTGAAGGGCGCGAACCGGGACCCAGGCAGCTCGAAGAAATCATCGAACACGCAAAAGAACAAGGAGTCAGGGTGATCTTTGTCCAGCCTCAGTTTTCCAAGAAAAGCGCAGAAACCGTTGCCCGTGCCATCGACGGCGCGGTTGTTCCCATCGATCCGCTGGCCTACGACTGGCTTGACAATTTGAAGCGGATAGGGGAAAAAGTAAGGCAGGGGCTTTCGAAATAAACCGGCAGGCAACATGGATGACGAAATAATACGATTTGAACATGTCCACTTTAGCTACAACGGAGCTGAAGTCCTGACCGACGTCAGCTTCGTCATCAATAGCGGTGATTTCGTAAGTATTATCGGTCCGAACGGCGGGGGGAAAACCACCCTCGCAAAACTCATCTTAGGCCTTGTTCATCCCGACTCCGGAAAGGTACAATTATTCGGCAAAACACCCGGGCAGGGCCGAAAGCGGATCGGCTATATCCCTCAATACAGTGAATTCGATCACCAGTTTCCCGTGACCGTCCTCGATGTCGTATTAATGGGCCGGCTCACCCGCGGATTGGGATTCTATTCAAAAGAAGACCGGCACGCCGCGCGCGGGGCTTTAGCGGAGGTGAATCTCGAAGGGATGGCACAGCAGCCCTTTGCGGACCTCTCCGGCGGGCAGCGGCAGAGGGTACTGATCGCCAGGGCCCTCTACCTTATGAGTATTGCGGTCCGAAAAATTGCAGGGGCCGTAAGAAAGCGGCAAGGGGCCTAGTACGATTAATCCGATTTACCGATTTTTCCGGTCAACAAAACTGGCGGTCGTTCTCATCGCCGTTCTTATCGGATTTGCCATCCTTGCCACCATCATTCCGCAGCAGCGGGAACTCCTATTTTACTTTGAAAAATATTCCCGAGGTCTCGCGTCTCTGATTACCGGTCTCGGGCTGCACCGTTTTTTCCGGTCTATCCTCTTCGGGATACTCACCGGCGTATTTACTCTCAATTTGATCGTCTGTACGGTACACCGGGTAGTGACGCGGTCCCTGCGAAAAGCGCCGCGGCGTTTCGGCCCGGACATTATTCACGTAAGCATTCTAATTTTTCTCATCGCAGGGACCCTTACACTTTTTACCAGGATAGAGACCTTCGTATACCTGAGGGAGGGAGACACGGTTGAGCTTCCCGGGGGAGAGCGTTTCACCGTGAATAAAACCGAAGCCCTCACCTATGAAAGCGGGCGGCCGAAGGACTACCTGACCACCTTAGAACTCCACAGCGCGGACAACCAGGCAAGGCGGCTTTTCACCATCGAGGTGAATAAACCGCTCAAAACCGACGGTTATTCGGTATACCAGGCGACCTTTTCCAGGTCGCCGGTGGTCTCTCTATCCACCTCCGAAGGCGAAATCTATAATATCGGACTGTATGAAACCCGCACCATCGGGGGGAAGGAATATGCCTTCGTTGGTTTTGAAGTTCCCGCAGGGACGGAGGATGAATATACCGGGGCTATAATCTCCATCACCCTTCGAGACACGCGGTATCGGGCGAGAGTCGGCGGTCAGGTCGGCGAATTGGAGGTTAGAACTGTCTGGATGGAAAACGTTACGGGCTTGAAGTTCGCCTCCGATCCGGGGTATGGTCCGATGATAGCCGCATCGGTTCTGCTCATTATCGGACTGGCCCTTACGTTTGTACAGAAACTGACCGGCCGGCGGGAACAATCCGTCGCCGGAGGAGAAAAATAGTTGTTTACGACCATTGCTTTTTTTATCCTAATCGCCTCCTTATGCATGCAGATTTTCTTTTTGGTCGGAAAAAAATCGAGGCCTGACCCGTTTTCTCATTTCTTAATTGCTGCCGCCTCGGCCCTTCTTTTTGGAGAGACGGTCCTGCGGAGCATTGAGATCCGGTTTCCCGCCCTGACGAACACGTACGAGTCCTTATTGTTTTACTCCGGCGTTATATGCCTGATTATTTTCATCTACCGGGCTGCCGCACGGGAAAAGACCCGGCAGTTTGTCCTTTTCGGCGGAACGATTATTGCAATTGTCCTCCTGGCAATCGCTTCATCCCCTATTGCTCCTGATACGGTGAAACCTCCCGTTCCCGCGCTTCAATCCCATTGGCTCGTTCTCCACGTTTCCTTTTCTTTCATCGGCGAAGGATTTTTCGTTATCGCCTTTGTCGCATCGATCATGTATCTGGCAGCCAAAAAAAACAGCCGCAAAAAAGAACTCGACCGGCTGACCTACACCACCATTGCCGTGGGGTATCCGATCTACACGGCAGGGGCCCTTATTTTCGGCGCGATCTGGGCGCAGCATGCCTGGGGACGATACTGGAATTGGGACCCGAAGGAAACCTGGGCGCTCATAACATGGCTTACCTATACGATCTATCTCCATGTCCGATTTATCATGAAAGGCCGGCGGCGTTTAGCGGCGATTGTATCGATCGTGGGATTCGCTTTTACCCTCTTCACCTTTTTCGGCGTAAACTACCTGCTCTCCGGCCTCCACAGCTACGCATAAACCGCGTACATTAATTGCAGCGCGGAAGGGGGCGCGCAGTTCGTTGAATGGTTATATAACTTAGTTATAAAAAAAGATTGACAAATATTTTAAGCCGAGGCAGAATAAATATACAATGAAAGCAGCAAAACCAAAGTCCCTCAAGCGAAGCAATAGAAAAACAATCTTAGATTACCTGCGGAAATCCGGAGAAATCACGGTAAACGATATCCATAATGCCGTGGGCCTGAGTAAAACCACGGTCATGAAAATCATGAACTATTACGCGGAAAAAGGATTTGCAGTCGATGTAGGAAAGGGTGAATCCACCGACGAAGGCGGGAAAAAGCCGAACCTCTACCGGTTCAACGAACGCTACGGGTATGCGATCGGGGTCCATATTTTTCCGGAGGAGCTGTACTTTGTTGCCGCCGATTTGAGGCTTGCGGTCCTTAAAGATCTCTCTGTCCCGATTAAGGGAAACGAGGAACTTGAAAAAGTTGTAGAGGAAATTAAGCGGGGGGTCGAGCGTACGGTTACGGCCCTGGGACCGAATGCCGGGAAGCTTATTGGGATCGCAATCGGCTCCCACGGGATTACCAACTATGAAGAAGGGACGGTATACGTAAGCCCGCACTTCCCCTCCTGGGGAGAAAACGCCCCGCTTAAACAAATGCTCGACAAAGCGCTTAAAAAACCGATAGAAATGTACATCGACAACCAGATAAGGTTTCAGGTGTTCGCGGAACAGACAATCGGCATTGCAGCGGACAAAAAAAACATTATTGTCATCGAAGGCGGCGAAGGTCTTGTCGCCGGAATCATCGTAAAAAACGAAATCAAACGCGGCGTCCACTATGTGGCGGGAGAAATCGGCCACATGGTCCTCGATCCGTCGGACGATGAAGTCTGCAGCTGCGGGGGGCGGGGCTGTTTCGAGGTCCTAGTATCAACGAAGCGGCTGCTTGCACGGGCGAAAGAGATAACGGCAAAAACCCAGCGGGACAATGGGGCGGCCTCGCCGCTGTTCGCGAACAATGTGCCGGCAACTGAAGGCGTCGGGG
>CAYWIK010000016.1:0-16622 GCA_964458315.1 uncultured Spirochaetales bacterium
TTTTACATCAAACCGGAGCTGTTCGAGAATAGGGAATAAGTCCGCTTGCGGCTTGATAAATGGTTTAGACATAAAAAAAACGGTATGCCTGGACGTCGGGGACATACCGTTAGTATTTATAGAGCAGAGATTCTACTCATTTATTTAATCGGCGGCGGGTGCTAAAACTTGAGTGTTAATTTATACCCGGCTTTTAAAGCCGCTTAAGGGCCTGTTGGAGGAGCCTGATGTGGTAGTGCACCGAATCGTAGAGTGATTGATAGAGTTTTAGAGAATTGTCCAAAGCGGCGCTCGCATTTCCGGTCTCAACAGTTGTTTCAGCGATTTCCTTTGCCACCTGCTGAAGCAGGAATCCGGCGATTTCTCGGGATCCGGAGGAGAGTATTGCCGCGTCTATTGCATCGAGGCGTTTAAGCGCTTCCGGAGAGATGGAACTCGATTCGCGGAGGTTTTGGACTCCCTTTACACCCCGGTCCGCGCATTCGCCGAGGGCCGTCAGTTCATTTATAAGCCGGCGGCAGCCCTCGGCGAGCTTTGCTTTCTTTTTGTCCCGGATAATGCCGGACCGGCAGTGTAAAGAGTTTTCCCGCGGCCGGCGGACCGGCGCCAGGATATTTTCGATCTCCTGCCGCACCGGTTTCATTTCACTGACCAGTCCCGGGTCGGCCGATTCAAAACCTTCGATTTTTACGCTTTCGCCGGAGAGCGCATAGGTAAGGCAGCCCTCATGTGCCCTCGTGCGTGCCTGTCCCTCGAACCACCACTTATAAAGAATCAGCCGCTTGTCCGTAAGGGTGTGTCCGCCGCTGTAGTTCTCCGCGGGGAAGGGGCCGGCGCCGTAGGTATACGAAAAAATTCGGCCCTCTCCCGGGTCCAGCCGTGACTCGGCGGAGTGGACCAGCTCTTCGAAAAAACTGCCCTTGTAATGGGTCCGCATCCGCGGGAAGCCGAGGTCAAGACCCGCACAGTAAACCGAAGCGCAGCCGAGCATGCGGGCAAAGTCCCATGCGGTAGTTGCGACCGAACCGCCGGCGCCTAAGGGCCCCCGTTCACCGATATACCCTTCGAGGTATTTACCAAGAGGAAAGAGGGAGCCGCAGAAATAGGTCTGCAGAGGTAAAAGCCTGAAAACCCGCGGATGGGTCGACGATTCGGAAACAAGAATCGTTTTTTCGAATCCCAACCCCTCGAGATAGCAGCTGTTCCAGAACTGAGGGTCGACAACTACGAGGAAATCAGGTTCTATTCCCGCCCGCGCGCAGCATATTGCGGCGGTGTCCACCGCCACAATGAGGCCCTTTTCGCGCCAGAGCGGAAGATCTTCCGAAATATCGTCTAAGGACGGACCTGCGGCTAAAAGAAGACATGGAATATCGGCGAACAACCCGGACAATTCAGCGATATTGCCGGATTCGAGCAGCAAATGCATGTTATGCAGTAAGTTGTTGACCCATCTCCTTCCAAATCGAATGAGAGTATTTCTATTTATTTCCTGTTTTGACCGAAAGGAAGTAATTGCCTCATCGATTTTTCGGAAATAGCCTTCATAACATCCTGTTATCCCGCGGTTGCGCAGGACCGTATAATCGAGCCCATGTATGTCTGATAAAATCGAAGGGATTTCCGGAGGGTCCGGTTTGAAGGCAAACCTCACCGCGGGGTCTTTCAGCAAATGGGTAATATCCCTCTGCCTGCAAACCTCCGCGAACAGCCCGGTGTCCGGAATAATGATTATAATTTCACAATCAGGAAAAAGCCTGCGGCACGCTTCCACCGCGTATCCCAGCCCAAAGCCGAGGAGAATAAAAAAGCTGCTCCCGCTGTCTGTAGAAGATGTAACAAGGCGCTCGGCCTCCCGTTCCGGATTCTGTCTGCTGTGGACAAGCTTGCCTTTGATGGAACAGGTGAGGGCGCCGGAAGATGAGGGAAATATATCGAAATCCTGCCGCGCCTCACTGCCGCGGATGATATCAGCGGCGGCAGGGCTCATTTTTAAAAGAGCTTCCATGTTTTTTTCGAAAATCGTCATTCAAGCTCCAGGACTATTTCCATTCCTTTTTTGATTATCGTCCCGGGGGATGGTTTTTGTGAGGCTACCCATCCTTCTCCTCGAATCCGGACCGCTATCCCCTCCAAGTCTAGAAGCGGTAGGATTTGTCGTTTCGAAAGCCCTATCATGTTCGGGAGCGGTTCTCCGATGGAAGCGGAAATCTGTTCCTTATCGGTGACTTCCACTTTGCCCGGGTGGCGAACAATGAGGTCTCCCCTGCGCGGAAGACGAAAATACGTAATCATTTCCTGAATTGCTTCTCTTACAACCGGGACCGCGACCCTGCTTCCGAAATATTCCTCTCCCTTAGGATGTTCGATTACCGTGTATACAATATATTGCGGGTCTTGGGTAGGAAATATTGCAATGGCGGACGCGAGAAACGCTGTTTCCGAGTACTTCCGCGTTTCGCGGTCGATTATCTGTCCGGTTCCGGTTTTCGCGGAAATTCGAAAACCGTCGATAAATAAATCTGAGGCAGTGCCGCCGGTGAATGTTGCGGTTTCCATCATGAGGAGGAGTTCATTTGCGGTATAGGAAGAAACGACCCTGCCTAAAAGGTCCCTGCCGTATTCCTCGATAACTGTTCCGTCGGGCGCTACAATTTTTTTTATTATATGCGGTCTCAGGAGCATACCGTTGTTTGCAAGAACGGTTGCCGCCGCGATCACCTGGACTGCTGAAACGGAAATTTCCTGTCCAAACGCAATGGTCGGTTTAGAACGAATCGACCAGGCGCCTGGTCTCTGGAGCTGCCCCGCGGTTTCTCCGGGAAGGGGAAGCCCGGTAGGCGCGCCAAAGCCGAAATCTTTAAGCTTCGAGAAGAATGGTTCTCTCTCAACCCGTTCCGAAGCATAGGCCATTCCGACGTTACAGGAATATTTTATAATTTTTTGAGGGGTAACCGTACCGTGGGCGCGCAAATCACGGATCACCTCGTTTTTTTCCCCCGGTATTTCGATAATATATTCACCCCCGCAATAAAAACTGTCGTTAAGATCAACACCGCCTAGTTCGAGTATGCCGGCGAGACTGAATATCTTAAACACCGAACCGGGCTCGTAGGCAAAGGTGACCGGGCGGTTTTGACGTTCGCTTACTGAAAAATCGGTAAATTTATTGGGATCGAAGTCCGGTTTCGAAACAGTGGCAATGATATCGCCGGTTTTTGCCTCGGCTATTAAGAGCATTACCGAGTCCGCATCGTTCTCTTCGTAAGCCTTTTGTGCGATCTTGTCCGCGAAATGTTGTACATTTAGATCGATGGTCAGAAAAATTTGGTTTCCGAAAATTATTTCCTGTTCCGATTCCACCGGTTCGGGAGAGAGTTCGTGATCGTAGGAATACTCGATCCCGCTTAATCCGGTATTATCGGTCCCGACATATCCGAGAATATGAGCGGCTAAGTTCTTTTCAGGGTAATTTCTGCCGAAATCCGGCTCTAAAGAAATGCCCGCAAGATTACCGGCTTCTTTCTCGGCGCTTATTTTCTGAGCATCGGTAGGCGAAATTTTACGTTTGATGTATAAAAACCCGTCATTCGACTGAATTTCTTCTAAGATTTTTTCTTCATCGAGTCCAAGGATCCCGTGTAGTATAGCCGCCGTCTTTCCGGGATCCTCTATGTGTGGTGTCCATGCGGTAACCGAAGAGAGCTTGGTTTGGATCGCGAGTATTTTGCCGTTTCGGTCAAGAATAGGACCGCGTTCTACAATCGGTTTTGTCAGTGTAGAGGTCGATTCCGGTTTCGATTTCAGCAGCATAACAGATACATACTGCCAGAGCAGTACTGCAATAAAAGCGGCTGTTATTATTAAAAAAAACCGAAACCTTTTAGGTCCTCGGACCGGTTCCTTTTTTTTAGTTTCGTTCTTCTTTGGGAGCATGATAAAAAATCTTAACTTATAGTAATATACACCGGCAATGTTGTCGATATGATGTGTAGAAGCAATGGTTTCTTCAATAAAAAAACAGAAAATTAACAGGAGAAAACTCAAAAACCGGGCCCGCCGGAAGACGGTCTCCGTATCGCAAACTAGTGTGTCCGAGAAACTCCATAATTTTAAGTTGAAACGTAAAGTTCGGAAATGGCTGCAGGAAAATAAGCGAAAACTGTCGGTATACGCGGCAAGCGGGCTTTTTCTCGTGTTCACGGGCCTGTTTCTCTCTTCAAGCGTTCCCATTGCCGGACATGCGATAAAACATACCGCTTTTTCTCTTCCGGAGAAAAGCGAAGTACAAGCCTACATTTTCGAATATCTCGAGCCGGAAAAAAAGAAGCCGGAACAGGAAGTGACCCTTCCTCAAGGGTCCGTTCTTGCTTCTATCGAACCGATTTCCCATACAGTTAAAAAAGGCGATACCCTCTCGGAGATTTCCGCTGAGTACGGCGTAAGCCTCGGGACCCTCATCAATTTCAACGGCATTCAGGATGTCCGCAGAATTAATATCGGATCGGTGCTCCAAGTTCCGAACCGCGACGGTATTCTCTATACAGTTCGCGGGGGAGACAACTTAAGCGCTATTGCACACCGGAACGGAGTGGGCCTCAACGATATCCTCGATGCGAATGACTTGTCTTCTTCGGTGATTCAGGTCGGGCAGGAACTCTTTATACCCGGGGCGGAAATCAGCAGTTTCGAATTAAAACGCGCAACCGGCGAGCTCTTTATCTATCCGGCAAAAGGCGGTTTATCATCTCCTTTCGGAATGAGAAACGATCCGTTTACCGGCGTGCGCAGAATGCACTACGGCATCGATATAGCGAATGCGGAAGGTACGCCGATTATTGCTGCCAGGGAAGGGACGGTTATTGCAGTAGGGTACAGTATACGAAGTTATGGAAATTATGTCATAATAAAACACGGTCAAGGGTTTCAAACCGTATACGGTCACTTATCGACGATTTCGGTTTCAAACGGCAGTTATGTCCGCCAGGGCCAGGTTCTCGGTAAGATGGGAAATACCGGAAGAAGCACCGGACCGCATCTCCACTTTGGGGTGTATCGGTATCAAAATCCGGTAGACCCGCTGGAGTATTTATTCTAGGAGCACGAAATGCGGAAAATCGTTTTCGTATTGATCGGTTTGTTTGCGCTCTTTACGCTGATCCGGGCCTATTCCGATTGGCGCATAGGAAATAAACAGGATTTTTCATCTCAAACGCGCTCACTTCGGGAAATCCCGGTCCAACAGGAAGATACCTAGTTCTATTTGCCGCAGCAGTATTTGAATTTTTTCCCGCTTCCGCACGGACAGGGATCGTTTCTGCCGACTTTCGGTGCCGCTCTCTTGACCGTGACCTTTTCCGGTGCGGCCTGCCTGTTTTGCGTCTGCATCGGCTGTGCCGCACCCGAAGCAGGCGCGGGAGCCGGCCCTGCAAATTGCCCCATATTCCTATGGGTGGCTTCCGCGGGTTGGGGTTTCCCTTTTTGCAGGTTTCTTTCATCGTAACGCTGGATTCTCACTTTGATTACTTTACGGGCTATCGCGGTCCGAATGTCCTGAATGAGCCGGTCGAAGATATCAAAGCCTTCCAATTTATATTCGAGGAGCGGATTTTTTTGCCCATACGCCCGTAAATATACCGCCTCCCGGAGGGATTCCAGATTTTCGAGATGGTCCTGCCAGCGGTTGTCGATATACCGGAGGTATTCGAAACGGATAAAACGGTTGAATGTATCGTGTCCGACGGTTTCCTGTTTTGTTTTTAGTTCCCTTTCAATGTCCTCCATGAGCGTCGCCCTAAGCTCGGTTATCGGTATGGAAAGAAGGTCGTCATCCGGGATCGGTAATTCATAGAAAAAATTGTCGATAAGCTCTTCTCGCAGGGTTGTTAAGCCCGGTTCGGCTTCTCCTCTGGAGTTTTCGAATTCGGTAACAATGTTGTCTAGGATGTCGGATGCCGCGTCGAGCACCCGGGTGGTTAAGTTTTTGTCTCTTAAAATATCGTCTCTCTGATCATAGATGAACTTCCTCTGCTCGTTGAGGACGTCGTCATATTCGAGAAGATGTTTCCTGATTTCATAATTACGTTCTTCCACGCGGGTCTGGGCACGCTCTAAGGCTTTGTTGATGAGAGGATGAAAGATCGGCTCGCCCGATTTCATCCCGAAGCGGGACATGGTGCCTTTGAAGTTTTCTCCGCCGAAAAGCCGCATCAAATCGTCATCTAACGATATAAAAAAGCGTGATTTACCCGGGTCTCCCTGTCTGCCCGAACGGCCGCGCAGCTGATTGTCGATACGTCTCGACTCATGCCGCTCG
Source organism: uncultured Spirochaetales bacterium (assembly GCA_964458315.1). Classification (GTDB taxonomy): domain Bacteria; phylum Spirochaetota; class Spirochaetia; order SPDA01; family CAZSGZ01; genus CAYWIK01. The sequence continues at coordinate 6,317 of CAYWIK010000016.1, forward strand.
GTCCCCAGGACATAGAGTCCGCCGGCCTCTTTTACTTCCCGGTAATCGTTCTGCCATTTTTTGAAATCGCTTTCATACGCCTTTTTAAACTCCTCCTCGGAAGCTTCTGTCCCGGCCCGTTTCCTGGCCCTGAATTCCGGATTACCTCCAAGCTTGATGTCCGTTCCCCGGCCCGCCATGTTTGTGGCGATGGTGACGGCGGACTGCGCGCCTGCTTCGGCAATGATGAGCGCTTCCCGGGCGTGGTTTTTCGCGTTGAGGACCTCGTGTTGAATTCCCCGCTTGTGAAGCATCGAAGCCAGTACTTCCGATTTTTCAATAGAAACCGTACCGACTAAAACAGGCTGATTTTTGGCAACGGACTTCCCGATTTCATCACAAATGGCATTGAATTTATCCGGTTCATTCAAATAGATGATATCGTCTTCGTCGTCCCGGATAACCGGCCGGTTGGTCGGAATTACAACGACTTCGAGGTTATAAATCTTTGCAAACTCCTTGGCTTCGGTGTCGGCGGTCCCGGTCATGCCCGATATCTTGTCGTACATGCGGAAAAAATTCTGAAAGGTTATGGTCGCGAGGGTCTTGTTCCGTTTCGCTACGTTTATTTTTTCTTTCGCTTCAATCGCCTGATGCAGTCCGTCCGAATACCTTCTTCCGTGAAGAATTCTTCCGGTGAACTCGTCTACTATTTCTACCTTTCCATGCTGGACAACGTAATCAACGTCCCGGTGAAAGAGGTGGTGGGCTTTCATGGCCTGGGTGAAATAGTGAATATATTCGAAGTTTTCCTCATCGAATAGAGAACCGCTGATCATTTTCTGGCGCTGGAGAAGCTCCTCAATTTTGTTCATCCCCTCTTCGGTGAATGTTACGCGTTTCGATTTTTCATCGAGCTTATAATCGCCCTCGGCATTTTCATAATAATCCCCGGTTGCCGGGTCCCTTTGACATTCCACAAGTTGGGTGATGAGGCGGTTTACCTCCCGAAACTGCTTTGTATCGTCTTCCGCGGGACCGGAGATGATAAGAGGTGTACGGGCTTCGTCGATCAGAATACTGTCGATTTCGTCGATGACGCAGAAGTGATGTCCCCGCTGCACTTTTCGGCTGAGTTCCCACTGCATGTTGTCCCGTAGATAATCGAAGCCGAACTCGTTGTTGGTTCCATACGTAATGTCTTTTGTATACGCTTCTTTCCGCGCGCTGTTGTCCATTTCCGAAAGAATAACTCCGACGGAAGTCCCTAAGTATGAGAAAATCGGCCCCATCCATTCCGCGTCTCTTCCGGCAAGATAGTTGTTGACCGTTACAATATGAACTCCTTCTCCGGTTAGGGAGTTAAGATAAGCGGCAGTCACACTGGAGAGGGTTTTCCCTTCTCCGGTCTTCATTTCCATAATTTTGCCTTGATGCAGGACCACACCGCCGAGCATCTGGACATCATAAGGCCGTTCCCCGAGTGTCCTCCTCGCTGCCTCGCGGGCCAAAGCAAAGGCTTCCGGGAGGAGATCGTCCAGGGTTTCACCTTCCTTGAGGCGCTTTTTGAATTGTTCCGTCATTCGGGGAAACTCTTCCGGAGCAAGGGAGAGCGCCCATGGTTCCAATTTATTGATTTCAGACAGAATTGGTGTAAGACTTTTCAAGTCCCTTTCATGTTGGGTCCCAAGTATTGTCGTGAATAAATTCATTATATGCCCTCTCAAACAGTATATCGAGTATTATTGAAGATTGACAGACCTCGATGCGGCGGGTAGTATTGAAATAATCATGAAAAAAATCATCGCCGCCGCTTTTGTTATAAACATACTGATTATTATAGGGTCATGTCAAAAGGCTGAGATCGAATCTCTTGAAAAAAATATACTTTTTACCCTTTCAATCGGCAAGAGTGAAAACGAACTGCCCCTTTTTCACAAACCCGGCGACAATATCCCATCTGTGAATGTGGCGATGGCAAACGGCCTTATATTCGTTTCATCGTCCCAGGGCGGAAAGATCATGAAGTTCAATTCCTACGGAGATATTCTTGGCCTTTTTTATAATCCGGAGACCAATCCGAAACCGGTGCTCCTCTCCACCAATTTGCGGAAAGAAGAAATTTCGACTCGGCGTGCTTTCCCCTATCATTTCCGCGAGGCCGTAAACATCGCGGTATCGAGTGAGTTGACTCTTCTTGTCCAGGATGAGATTGCCGAGGAGAGGCAGGAGTTCGATGATGAACTCAATGCAATGCTCGACCAGATTGTGCTTCGCTTCGGGAAGGACGGAGATTTTATTGATTACCTGGGGCAGGAAGGATCGGGGGGGACGCCGTTTCCCTACGTCGAAAGACTCCAAGTTTCGGCGCGGGGCGATCCGGTCATTATAACCAGAACGCAGAAAAATTGGATCGTTTTTTGGTACAACGAATACGGCTATTTAAGATATAAACTCAAGGTGGACCTTAATGTCCTGCCGAAAATCGAGAATGAAAATGCAATCCCGAGCATAGGCACCATTTTTGCCGACCGAAGAGAGAGCCTCCTCTATTTGAAGATAGATTATTACGCATCTCAAGCGGAAGAATTTGCGGACAATCCCTCCGGAATACAGTATGTCGGCGGATTTATCCATATTTTCGATCTCGAGCAGGAGAAGTTTATCGGGCAGGTCGAAATCCCTAAACATTACCGCTCCCAGACATCCATGGATGTACTTTCTTTTGAGAAAGAGCAAATGCAGTATGAATTTATCGGCGTGAGCGATGGGGGATACCTTTTCTTTCTGGCCCCTTCGGAAGGCAATTATTACGAGTTGATGATACTGGCCGTCGATGGTAAAGTAATTAAGAGAGTAAACGTTACCTTAGTCGATGCCGAGACGATCCTCCGGGATTTCTACGTTTCTCCGGAAGGGATTGTCACCGCCTTGATTTGCAATGATTCAAACGCGGAAGTTGTATGGTGGCGTACGGATAAATATATAGAATGGGAAAATGATTAGCTGGAAAACTACGAATAAATCAAAACAAAGAGAAACAAGATATCCCGGAGAGCTTTATTTCCATTACAATCGGGAAGATCGGCTTAAGTCGGTGAGACCTGAAATTACATCGAGTCTGGAAGGCTGTAAGCCAAAAAAAGGCCTGTTTCGAAAAAACCGGACACTCATGATCATACTTCTCGATGTGCTTGTTATTATTCTCCTTTATTTTATTCTCATGCCGTTCTTGAACAAGCGCGTCCAGACCGCGGAACTGGCGGGATATGAGATGAAACTCCGGGCCTTTCTCTACGAAGATACGACTTTTGTAAGCCTGGGCATAACGCACACCGGCGCGGAGGGGAACGCGGAAGGCGAACTGGCTCATGTCCGTTTTTATCTCGAAGAGGGGGAGAACGGCGTAGAAGTAATAGACATCCTCCCCGAGGGGGTTGAGGAAGAACGGATCCTGAGGACCCAGCTCGAAGGCGGAAAGAAGAAAAAGCGTGTATACGCGGAAGTTCGGATACGCGGAGAGACCGAAACCCTTCGAACGGAGATCATTCCTGAACAAGGATGAACAGATCAACTTATTTCTATTGACGCGGCTCCGGCTTTTCGATATTCTTATAGTATGGTACAATTCTATTTTCTTTCAGTCGTTACCACGGTGCTTTCGGGGTTCGTACTTTCTTTGGAACTCCTCGAAAGAAAAATGCCCCGACTCTCCGGAGTCCGCGGCATTTTTAGTGGCAAGGTATTTCGGTTCGTGCTGGGAATCTGCACCCTTCTGTTCGGATTCTTAAAACTGTTAAGCGCCTATAGAGGAGATGTTCCGATCGTAGGGGATTTGGTCCCTGCCGCGGCAGGAATGATCATGGGCATCACCCTTATCATCGATTATTACAAATCGAAAGCTAACGTTTCCTCTCGGGCAGTTGAGGCTTTCGACAGAGTTTTCGTCCGCAGGAAATCGATCATTGGAATAATCGGTATTGTCATTGGAATTCTTCATTTCTTTATGCCTTCCGTCCTGTTCCTTTAATGCTTACAACGGCCGGTCTTGCACTTAAAGATAACGGCTCAATTTTTATCGCAAAGAGAAAACCGAGTAAATACCTAGGCGCCTGTTGGGAATTTCCCGGAGGTAAGGTGAAAACGGGTGAGAATTCTCAGCAGGCGCTGGAGCGTGAGTTTTTAGAGGAGTTCGGCGTTTTAATCCGGGTGGGAGATGAGTTCTGTTCCGGAGAGTTTTGGGGAAACGGCAACAGGTATACGGTAAAGGTGTTCTGGATCGAGCTTGCGGGGGAGCCTGAATGCCGGGAGCATACGGAGACCCGCTGGGTGCCCTTACCGAAGGTTTTTACCTATCCCTTTCCCCCTTCGGATACAATCGTTTTAGGGGCCTTGCGCGCTTACGAGAAGGAAAGCTTTATTAAATAACCGTGCCGTCCGGAATAATTGCGTGCTTAGGAATGATGATGATCCCGTCCTGCACATAATAATTGCCGCAGTCGCCGTCTTCACACGGTTCATTTCCCATGCCGATTCTGCAGCCTTCACCGATTCTGGTGTTTTTATCAATGATTGCCCGCCGGATAATGGTCCCTTTGCCGATACCGAGATTGGGAGTATTGGATGCTCGGTTTTCTTCTTTCTGTTCCGGAGTCTCATAGTAATCGTGGCCCATACAGACGACGCCGTCTAAGTCCGCTCCCGATTCAATGATGGAGCGGATTCCGATGATCGAATCACGTATCGAGGCGTTGGTGATAATACTCCCTTCCGCGGTCAAGGATTGAGAGAAGGTGCAGAAATTGATTTTTGAGGCGGGCAGGTATCTTTTATTTGTAAAGATCGGGCTTCGCTCGTCGTAGAAGTTGAAGTCCGGATTCAGAGAAGCAAGGTTGATGTTTGTCTGATAGAAGGAACGGATGGTGCCGATGTCCTCCCAAAACCCGTTGAAAATGTAAGCATTGACTGCTTTTTTCGAAATTGTCATCGGAATGATCTCTTTGCCGAAATCGGTATAATTGTTGTCCAGCATCTCGACCATTGTATCTGAGTTAAAGATATAAATACCCATGGAGGCGAGATACTCTTTTTCCTCATTTTGGGACCCTGCACTGCCCCGCAGGGCCGGAGGGAGCTTCATGTGGGATATATCCTTGTCGGGGCCCGGTTTTTCAAGAAACTCGACAATTTTCGACTCTTTGTCCACCCGTAAAATGCCGAGCTGTGAAGCATTTTCTCTGGTAACCGGAGTGACCGCCACCGTGAGTTCGGCCCCGCTTTCGAGGTGCTTTTCAAACATATCATTGAGGTCCATCCGATAAAGCTGGTCCCCCGAAAGGATCATGTAATGACTCGGCTTCTGGGTGCGGAAATGGATGAAGTTTTTCCTTACCGCATCCGCCGTTCCTTCATACCAGCTCGTGCTTTCGAAAGACTGTTCAGCCGCGAGAATTTCGACAAAGCCCCTGCTGAAGGAGTCAAAAATATACGTGCTTGCAATATGGAGGTGCAGGGAAGTGGAATTGAATTGAGTTAAAATATAGATGTGTTTGAACCCGGAGTTGATACAGTTGGATATAGGGATATCGACAAGCCGGTATTTCCCGCCGAAGGGCACCGCCGGTTTCGCCCGCTCTCTCGTAAGCGGGTAGAGGCGTGTACCCTTTCCGCCTCCGAGTACAATGGAAAGCACTTCTATCTGTGACATACATTAATATTAATGTCGTAGTGAACCTTCGGTCAAGGGAAACCCCGGTAGTTTCTATTTTTTTTTACACAAATATGTTACTGTCTCCCTATGTCGAAGGTGGAAGCTCTTTGCAGGCTTTTAGAGAAGAAAGAAGAGTTTATCGGGCAGGTGGCCCACTGGGAGACTGTTCCCCCCCGGGAGGGCGAATACGCCCCCGTTCCCGAAGGAATCGATGACCGGATTCTCGGTGCTCTTAAAGGTTCCGGAATAGAGCGGATATACACCCACCAGCGGGCGTGCTATGAAACGGTCCGACGCGGTACTCACACGGTGGTTGTAACCCCCACGGCGTCGGGAAAAACCCTCTGCTACAATCTTCCGGTCATACAAACCCTTCTCGAGGATGAAAACTCCCGGGCCCTCTATATATTCCCGACCAAAGCGCTTTCACAGGACCAGCAGTCGGAGTTAAATCAGCTTATAGAAAAGGGAAGCCTTCCTCTTCCGGTTTATACCTACGATGGGGACACGCCGAATTCCGTGCGAATCGCTGCCAGAAAAAGCGGCCGGATCGTTATTTCCAATCCCGATATGCTCCATGCGGGAATTCTTCCGAACCATCCGAGATGGATTAAATTCATCTCTGCTCTCAAGTTCGTAATCATTGATGAAATCCATATGTACCGCGGGGTTTTTGGGTCGCACATGGCGAATCTCCTGCGCCGGCTCAAACGGATCTGTGCTTTTTACGGAACCGAACCTGTATTTATCTGCTGTTCCGCGACAATCGGCAATCCGAAGGAACTTACCGAACAGCTCCTCGAAACCGAGGTGGAATTGATCGACCGCAACGGCGCTCCTTCGGGAGAAAAAAACATCATTCTGTACAATCCGCCTCTGGTGGACCGGGTACAAGGCATCCGGCGCGGTGTGGTCCTGGAGGCCCGGCGGATCGGTACGATGGTGCTGCGGGAGAAGATAAAGACGATCGTATTCGCCCGCTCGCGGGTCAGGACCGAATTGATCGCTGCCTATCTTCGTAATTCCCTGGCCAATTTTTATACCGACAACCACCGCGTCCGGATTGAATCATATCGAGGAGGCTATCTCCCGAAGGAGCGCCGGGCCATCGAAAAGGGCTTGAGGGAGGGAACGATCCACGGTGTCGTTTCCACCAATGCATTGGAATTGGGGATTGACATCGGCGGACTGGATGTCTCGATTCTCGCGGGAATTCCCGGCTCTGTCGCTTCCGCCTGGCAGCAGGCCGGAAGGGCGGGCAGGCGGAATACCGTGTCATGCGCTATCTTAATTGCTTCGGCTTCTCCAACGGACCAATATATCATCAAACATCCTGAATACTTTCTGTCACAAAGCCCTGAATCCGGGTGGGTCGACCCAAACAATATTTATATTCTCATGGACCATTTGAAATGCGCGGTATTCGAGCTCCCCGTGCAGTCTGGTGAAGAGTTCGGCGGCCCGGTAGGAGAGCTCCTCGATTATTTGGAAGAGAACGGGACGGTCCGTTTTACCGACGGCAGCTGGTATTGGGCGGACCGCTCCTATCCCGCGGAACATATATCCCTCCGGACTGCGACTTCCGAGAACGTAATTATTATCGATACAACCGAGGGAAAACATGAAGTCATCGGTGAGATGGACCTTCCTTCGGCAAAAGAGATGCTTTACGAAGGTTCGGTGTACATTCACCGGGGAAACCAGTACATTGTCCTGGAGCTGGATTTAAAGGAAAACAGATGTTATGTAAAAACCAGCACGGTCAATTTCTATACCGACGCGATCGTGAAAACAGATATCAAAGTGTTGGAGGAGGATGAGAATTCTCCATTCAGTGACATCACTACCGTGTTAGGGGACATCCTGGTCCGGCGGCAGGTCGCCAAATATAAAAAGCTCAAATACGGTACCCATGAGAATATCGGGTACGGAGAGGTCCATGTGCCTGAGGACGAAATGCACACCCGGTCTTTGATCTTACTGATGGAAAAGGGAAGCCGGGCCGTGAAGCTCCTGGAAAGCTTGACCGAAGAAATGCGGGAGCAGATACTTTCAAGGGTCGGAACGCTGCTCTTGAATGTGGCGCCCTTTTTCCTCCTATGCGACAAGCACGATATTGGTATATCGGAGCGGGTGCGGGACCCCCATTTCGGGATGCCCGCCCTCTATTTCTACGATATGTATCCGGGAGGAATCGGCCTTGCCGAGGGTCTTTTGCGGAAGCTGAATGAGATTATGCAGGCTGCCCTGGAGGTGGTTTCCGAGTGTCCCTGTACCGGCGGCTGTCCCTCTTGCATCGGACCGGAAAGCGCGGGCAGCGAGGTGTACGCGGCCTCCGGCGAGGTTAATCTCAAGGAATTAGCGGTCCGGTTTCTGCGCGAGTGCGCCTACGCGGGAGCGCATAACTGAAAGCGGATAAATGAGTACGAATAAACTTTCAACCCGGCTGGGCTACATAAGAAAGCAGGATATTGCTGAAAAGAATACCTCGGTAAAAAAAGGCAGAAAGGACCTGAAGGGCGGTCCGGAGGCATCCGCAATTATTTCTCCTCCCGCTGGATGGTCCCGCGCGGGCAACTATACCTGGGCGCGGGAGGAAGAAATCAGTTTTCCCCACCCGGAAATTTTTTCAGCAGACCCGCTGCTGGGCGCTCCGATCGCTGCCGATAAGCTTATCTTTTTCGATACCGAAACCACCGGCCTGTCCGGAGGTGCCGGGACCCTGGCCTTTCTCTTGGGAACGGCGGTATTGCGGAACCAACGGCTTCGGTTAAAACAGTTTCTGCTCACCGACTTTCCGGGAGAGAGCGAGTATTTGCGGGAGACGCTAAAGATATTCTCTCCTGATCTTCTGTATGTTTCGTATAACGGAAAGAGCTTTGACAGCCACCTGCTGGCTACCCGGTATGTGATGAACCGGCTGCATTTCTCTTTTCCCTTTCAGCTCGATCTTCTCTATCCTGCCAGACGGCTCTGGAGAGGAGTGCTCGACTCCTGTTCCCTTGCTGTTATCGAGCGGGAAGTGCTGAAGGTAAAACGGGAGGGTGACATCCCGGGCTTCGAGATTCCCTTTACCTACTTCCGGTTCCTCGAGACAAAAGATTTTACCGAGCTGCTTCCGGTTGCCCGGCACAATTTACAGGATCTCATCTCTCTTGCTCGGCTGTTTATTCATATGAAGAATATTTTTGCCGACCCCTGCAAAGCAGGCCTGGTGGACCGTTTCTCCTTAGGCCGTATGCTTCTCGAGCAGGGAGACCCGTCCGGAGCGGAGATCATACACCGCTCCTTTGCCCGCGGAAATATGAAGGCGGGACGGTATTTAGGCCTGCACTATAAACGTTCAGGCCTCCATTCCGCGGCCAGAAAAATCTGGGAGCAGCTGTGGGGAGAAAGGGCCGACCCCGCGGCGGGGATTGAGCTGGCGAAATATTTTGAGCACAGGGTAAAAGATTATAGGCAGGCGCTGCGGCTGACGGAGGCGGTCTATTCGAGCAGGTTCTTTGAGGAGGGAGAAAAAGAGGCGATCATGCAGCGTTTGAAGCGGCTGCGGCGTAAGCTCAAGGCTGCCGATTAAGCCCGAAACCGCTGCGGCAAAAGCTTTAAGGCTGTTAAATTTAAGGCCGCCCAATAAGCTTAGGCCGGTTTCCTTCTACCAGCTCCGCGGAAATCTTCCGGTGCGTCTGTCCAGGCCCCATTGGTAGATGTTTTCGTATTTTTCGGCGCTTTTTTCCCAGGTGAATCGAAGTTTCATCCCCCTTTTACGCATCTTCGTAATGTCCGCCGGATGACTATAATAGGTCCGCACCGCCCGGCCAACCGAATCGTAGATACTTCGGGGGGTGAGTTTATCGAACAGAAATCCGGTCCCTTCACCGGTTTCCCGGTTATAATTTTCGATTGTATCGGCAAGCCCGCCGGTCCGCCGCGCGATCGGCAGGGTCCCGTATCGAAGAGAATACATTTGATTGAGCCCGCAGGGTTCATATTTACTCGGCATGAGAAAAAAATCGCTTCCCCCTTCTACGATATGGGCTTTGCGATTATCAAACCCGATAAATACCCGAAGGTTCGGCAGTTTTCTCTCCAGCCGTTTCAGTTCTTCTTCGCACCATGTTTCACCCGATCCCAGAATTACAAACTGGATGTCCATGTCCGCGCAGATGTTGTAGAGCATGCCGTAGGTGGGGCCGCAGAGGGCACCGATTCCTTTCTGGTCTGCTAAGCGGGTGACCATTCCTATAAGCGGAACTTTTTCATCCGCTGGAAGACCAAACTCTTTTTGAAGCATCCCTTTTACCTTTTTTTTGTTCCCAAGGGTGCTGACTGAAAAATTGTATTGAATATACGGGTCGGTTGTCGGGTCCCACTGCTCATAATCGATTCCGTTGAGAATTCCGAACAAATCTCCCTGCCGATGCCGCAGAACGCCGTCCATTTCAAAGCCGAATTCGGGAGTTTGAATTTCTTTCGCGTAGGTGGGCGAAACCGTGGTTATGATGTCGGCGTTTTTAATGCCCGCCTGAAGAAAATTAAGCTTTTCATGGAACTCGAAACCGCTGGTGTGGTAATTCTGCCATTCGAGCTGAGTGGTATGGATTTCATTTTTTTGGAAAA
>CAYWIK010000016.1:16722-36045 GCA_964458315.1 uncultured Spirochaetales bacterium
TTCTTCCGAAGAGATGTTCGTGGTCGATAAAATATACAGGCACCTTTTTTTCAGGCAGTTCGGTTTGATAAACGGCGGCCCATTCTTCTCCGAATCCGACGGGAATTCCTAAAGGACCGTCGAGAAGTTCCAATTCGGATTTATCGATGAAATAGTATCGGGGCATGACGATGCGGACATCGTGTCCCCTGGATTTAAGTTCTATCGACAACGCGGTGACTACGTCGCCGAGACCGCCGGATTTTGCAAACGGAACAGCCTCGCTTGTAATCATCAGTATCGAGAAGTGATCGTTCATTCGGTAGTAGTACAACATGGAAGAGCTTTCAGGGTCAACCGACCGGAAAACTCTATCTGAAATATGAGATTCTAAAACCGGTCTCGATTGTAAACCCGAGGTTCTTGTAAAGTTGGATTGCGGGCTCGTTGTTTATTTTAACGAACAGAGCGGCTTTTTTCCCCTGCTTGGATATTTCACCGAGAAGATGCCGCGTAACTTCCTTCGCGTATCCGCGGCTGCGGTATCGGGGAAGGGTATATACGCCTCCCAACTGGTTCCAGTAAAAACCTATAGCATTGGTTCCGGCCTTGGTCACCGCTGTTTCTCCAAGTAACCCCAAATAAAAAATATGTTCGGATAAAGCTTTTTTAAAAAGCCGAAAACTTCGTTCCTCATCGAAATGTTCCGGACGGACCAGCACTTCTTCTTTTTCATATCCTTTCTGAAGCGGGAACAGCAGCTGAGCATGGGAGGGGTCCGCCCTTCGGACTATAAGCCCGCTTTCGTTATAAACCCGCGGTCGCCGCGGTCCTCCTTCAGTCATCAAATAATAATCAAAGGAAATCGGCTTGCCCGGGAGTAATGTTTCTAACGGCTCGACGTCACTATTTTTTCCCATACAGGTGTGTATTTTTTTTGGCGGAAGTTTGATTTTTTCGAATAAACTGCGAATCAGCCGCCCCTCCGCGCGGGATGAAGGGAGAACGGGAAATAAGAGCCCTGTATTTTCGATATAAACAATTCCCTGTATCGAGGCGTTGTCATCTCTGCATATGAGAATTTGTACTTTTCTTCCCGGCCAGAACGGAATACCGCCGGTATGGAGCCGTGAGGTGAGGGAGACGCATGAATATTCCCGCGGTGTTAGAAACTGTAGAATTTCCTTAAGCTGTTCTTTTCCCGCGTTTTCCCATCTCATTCCGAATCAGTAAGCCTTTCTATTGTAATGGGAATATCACCTTCCGGGAAATAATCTCCTGCCAGTACCGCAAATCCGGCCTGAAACGATTCCCGTCCCAGACCGTAAACTGCCAGGGCCGAATCAATCCATGGGAATTGTGACAGGTAGACAGGGGTGAGAACGGAAAACACGATGAGATTGATTTCCCGGTCCTGTATTTCCCTTTTTAAAGACTTAAGCACTTCCATGCTGTTAGGATTAGCTAAACAGAACACCACCGTGGAATAACTGCCTATAAGGGATAAAAGTTCATTTATCCGCCCGGCGCTCGCGGCATAAAAGGGGTCGTATGGAAAATAATAGGTATCCGCTTTTGGAAACCTGCGCTTTCCTTCCTCGAGGAATGCCTCAAACTGACCGGCGAGGAGAATTTTTTCAGTTTGTTTCGGCTTTAAAGGAATTCTGCCGTTTTTATATATTGAAACACTTCTGCACGCAAGGTCGAAAAAAAACTTCTTCCCCTCCGGATGGGGTACGGCGGCATTGATATTTTTTATATCCGGAAACAGCGGCACCGCGTCGTCCCTCCTGAGGTAGATGAGTTTTGTCTTGAGGACCCTTTTTGCGGCTGCATATATCCGCTCCCGGAAGGAATGGTCTGTTTTCATTTTTTTATATAGATGTTCCCATACCATTTTGTGGATTGCCTCGCCGCGGGAAATAAGGACCATGTCGTTTCCCGCCTCGACGGCTTTTGCGGTAATTTCCGTTATCTTATGGCCCGTAAGAGTAATTCCGTTCATCAGCAGATCGTCGGTAATTGAAAGGCCGTCGAATCCTAATTTTTCTCTGAGAAGTTCAGTCTGAAAATAGTATGAGATTGTTGCGGGTTCGGGTTCTCCCGTGATTTCCGGAAACGCCAGATGGCCGCACATAACCGCGGGAATCCCCTCCTTTATCAGAAGCCGGTAAGGGACCAAATCGCAGTCCCACAATTCTTCATACGACTTTTCGACGATGGTTATTTCACTGTGGGAATCGACCCCGGCGCTTCCGTGGCCCGGAAAATGTTTCGCGGTTGATATAATGCCCGCATCTTCGAGGCCGTGGAAATACGCAACGGCGAGTTCAGCCGTCTTGAGTGGGTCTCCTGAAAAAGCCCGGGGGCCGATAACATGAGCGGCTGGGTTGGTATATACATCCACCGTCGGTGCGAAATTCATGTTGATGCCGAGGGTTTTAAGCTCCTGCCCGATGTAATATCCCGAATAGTATGCATCGTAGGGAAGGCCGGTCGCTCCGATGGCCAGGTTACCGGCGGTAATCGACGTTTCTCCCTTCACGTGACGGACCCACCCCCCCTCCTGGTCGGTTGCTATCAGGAGGGGAATGCCGTTATTCGCTTGTAACGCGGTTTTTTGCATTTCCCCGATGCCCGCGGCAAGGTCGGTCAAGCGGCCGACATTCCAGCCGAATATTTTTATTCCGCCGATCTTTTTATCGCGGATCCAGGCGAAGATCTCGTCGGAAGGAACGGTCCCGGTGTACCCCAGCATTAACACCTGCCCGAGGGCCTCCAAATCGTCCATTCCGCCGACTATTTCCTCCGCTAACACATCGGCATCATCCTTATCATTAAAAGAGGCCTCCGCCGACAAGGTAACCGGAGTAAGGAGAATGAGGGCGAAGAGAAAATACAGCCGGTGGTTAGGTATATGCATTCCCTTTGATTTCGTCGATGTGCTGGGCCGCGCAGTGCGCCGCAATTGCGCCGTCACCGGCCGCCACTACGAGTTGTCTAAACGGCGTATTCCTGACGTCTCCCACGGCATACAGGCCCGGGACATTCGTTTCCATCCTCTCGTTTACAACGATATAACCGCCTTCGTCTTTTTCAATGTCTTCTTTTACGACCGCGGTCTGGGGGTCGGAACCGATGAAAATAAATACCGCGTCCATCGGTTCTTCCACTTTTTCATCCTTGTCGGTCCTGGAGAGAATAACTTTTTCCACCCGGTTTTCTCCTTTGATCGCTAACAGGACCATGTTGAAGAGAACTTTTATATTAGGGTTTTTCTGCACCCGCTCGGCGAGAGATTTTTGGGCCCGAAACCGGTCGCGGCGGTGTATGACCGTCACCTTTTCCGATAATTTAGTAAGAAACATCGATTCATCGCACGCCGCATCGCCGCCGCCCACAACTAAAATTCTTTTTCCTTTGAAAAACGGGCCGTCGCATGTCGCGCAGTAGGAAACTCCTTTCCCGGCCAGCTCTTTCTCTCCGGGAACACCGAGATGACGGTGTTTCGCTCCTGTTGCTAAAATAACCGTATAGGCTGTAAACATGCCTTTCCCCGTTTCTACGGAGAACAGATCATTCTCTTTTACAATTTTCGACACGGAAGTGTATAAGATTTCAGTGCCGAAGTTTGTGGCCTGGTTCATCATGATATCGCTGAACTCGTATCCCTTAACGGGTTTTCCTATCCCCGGATAATTTTCCAGATCATCTATAATCAGCGCCTGCCCGCCCGGCGCCAGTTCTTCAACCAGCAGGACATTTAAGTTCGCCCTGGCCGCGTACTGCGCCGCGCTCAGTCCGGCAGCCCCGCCGCCGACAATGATAACATCCTTATAAGCTTCCATCGCATGTCTCCTTATGGTACTATATAAAATACCGACGATTTGGAAAAAATGGAACAGGAACAACTCAAAAAACAACTAAAAAACGCCCGTTTTTTTCTTCCTCTTATCCTGTTAACGGTCTCCGTGACTCTTCCCGCGGCCGATTTCCCCCGGCTCACGCCGGAGGACCAAATGTTTACGATTCGGGAACACCGGGAAAAGATGACAGGGGAAAGGCTTCTCCGTTATGGCCTTTTTCTGTCCGAGACGGAGGAAAAGAAAATACCCGGCTACCTGGAAATCTATAGGGAAAAAGTGGAAAAATTTCGAAACACCGGGGCAAATACAAAGGAATCTTCCTATCGACTCGGGGAGGAATTGCTTATTTTTCTTCACGAGGAGCTTTTCAAACGGTACGATGAATACCAGACGGAGGTCGATGTATTATTTGACACCGGGGTGCATAATTGTGTCACCTCCGCGGTGGTATATTCCGCGTTTGCGTTGGAATTCGGGCTGAGGGTGGAGTCGATCAATACTGCCGATCATGTTTTTTGTGCCGTGACCACGGAAAAGGGGGAAATAGATGTGGAGACCACGACCCCCTATGGGTTCCATCCCGGAATCAAACGGGAGTTTACCGACAGTTTCGGGAAAACCGGTTACACATACATCCCGCCGGGAAACTATGCACAACGGAATCAAGGCGATTTAATTACCCTTTTATCCTTCATTCTCCAGAACAGGATCGCTCGGATGCAGCGGCGGGGCAACTATTTCGATTCCGTCGGTCTTGCTGTAGACCGATACGCTCTCTTAGGCACGGTAAAGGCTTATAATGAGATGATATTGGAATTTATCAATTACGCGGCATTGCTGAACCGGGAAAAACGATATCTCGAGGCGCTGGATTTTCTTACCCGTGTTGATGACCGGTATGCAACGGAAGACAGATTTGACGAGTTATACGATACCCTTACCAATAATGCGGTGGTTCTTCTTGCCGATACGGGGGATTACCGCCGAACCGAAGAGCTGATTAGGTCCTGGGCGGAAGCTGGAATTATCGACAGGGAGCAGTCGATGGAGCTTTTTGGTATTCTCTATGACAAAGAATTATACAACGCGGTCCACAGCTTCGGCCACCGGGAAGCCGTTTCCATGGCGGATGATTTCTATTCCGACGGTAAAATCGCGCGGAAACGGTATGAAGAGTTTATTGTATTCCTTTTCGGCAAAAAAGCGGAGGAATTGGCGCGCCGCAGAAAGTGGCTCGAGGCTGCGGAGGCTGCAGCGGAAGGCCTCGCGAAGCTGGGAAGCAGCCGGCAGCTCGAGCGCGCTGTCGAGGGCTACAAGAATAATTTCGCCGTGTCCGTTCACAATGAGTTTGCGCAACTCTACAATAGAAAACGGTATGCGGAGGCAAAAGCGTTAGTTGAAGAGGGGCTCGAAAAACTTCCGGAAAATCCAATCCTTCTTAAAGACCTGGAAACGGTTTCCCGGACCCTGGAAGGCAGCTAGCTGTCCGGGGCGGCGGAGAAGGAGAAGGCGGCCCGGTTCCGTGCAAACAGATAAACAGACTCCGCCGCCAGGGCCATGGTAAAGGCGATTGCAGCCGTGACAGCTCCCTGCCACGGAAATACGCGCGCGCCGACCAGCATGACACCGGCCAATATTACACCATTGATAACTACCGCCTGGGTAATAACCGTCGTGGCTTTCCGCGCAACGAAAATCCCCCGGTAAAGGGAAATAAAGCATGCCACGGCAGGCAGGATGGTGAGGACCATGGTCGGCGTTCCGGTAAATCCGATCAGTTCGTCATCCAGACCGGCAACATGCACATACCAGAGCTGTGCCAAGGGGGTAATATTGACAATAAAGAACACAGCGGTGATGGCCGCCGCAATGATAAAGGTGAAGTGTTTAAGCTTCTGAAGCTCTCCATCGGTGCGGTACAGGGAAACGACCACTTCCTGGTAAGAAAGGGCAATCGAGTGAAAGATAAACAAGAGACTGTATATGACCGGCCAGACCGCCAGGGATTCCAGCGGGTAGGGTGCCCGGCCCAGACCTGCGGTCAGGATCGGACGTGCCGCGAGAGTAATAAATGAGGTTAACGCAAGGGGAATGTAAAACTGCACGATTCTGCGCCTGCTTAAGATATCTGTTTCATTAGAAGCCTTCGGTATCCGTTCCCTGACAACGGGGAGGACGAAGAGAAAGGATGCAAGGCACCCCACGATCACCCCGATCGAGAGGGCGAGGGCGCCCAAATTGGCGCCGGAAATCCCACCTCCGAAATATCCGATAAACAAGACAAGGGAAATCGAAAGGAGCCGGAATACCATCGTCACGGTAATCGCCTTTGTTTTTCCGTAGCGAATCAACACCCCCTGCCAGAGCCTTCGGTAGCCGATGGCAGCGGTCCAGGGAATCATAATGAGAAAAGCCTGCCTGCTCACACCAATGACTACATCGGGAACTCCAAGCACCGTTTTAAGCAGGATGCCGTAAAGAGGAGTTGTCCCGATGATAATGTGGATTGCCGTGAGCCCTCCGCCGAGAAGGTGCATAAAATGAAGCAGCTTTTTGTAGTTCTGCAGATTGCCGGACAGTGCGGTCCCGGCGGTCAGAAGCTGAATGATAGGGCCTTCTATAATAAGAGCCAGGGCAAAGGTGACGCCGAAAGCAGCCAGGTTTATTTTTACGTCCTCCATGCGGGCGATTATTCCGTTGATGAGGGGCTGCTCGATACCCATCATAACCCACATTAAAGCGAGGGGAAGCCAGAGAACGAAAATAGCGGAATAGGTAAGATTGCCGGGTGTTTTCGTTTCCATCTGTTCACACAATATAATCATTAATTTTCGGTTAAACCACCTCGTTTTATACCGATAAATGAAGAGAGGAGGCAGTATGCATACGAATATGGAAACCACGCATGGCCTTATTGGAATCATGCAGAAAGAAACCGAGCATCTGACGTTATACCTGCAGGAGGGGCAAAAACTTTTTGTATGTATTTATGAACGGAACTGGAAACAGCTCGAGGAGGTGCTTAAAGGGTTGGAGCCTCTTGCGGAAGCGATCATGACCGCGGACAGCGAACGGGAGCGGGTCTTCCAGTTCTTAAAAGACGAAGTCGGTGCGGGCCGTGACGATCATTTTTACCAGGTCGTGGTCCGACTTCCCGATTATCTTCGGGATATGCTCGCCGGGGCCTTTAGGGAAATGAAAATCGCGGTTTTCAGGCTGCAAGCCCTTACGACCCAAATCGAAGGGTATGTAAACTCCACGACCGGCACAATCCGTGAAATACTCGAAGAACTCTTCCCGCATCAAAAAGGGACCCTCTATTCGAAAAAAGGAAGAACCGCAAATCCGGAGGCAAACCCGATGGTCATTTCCAGGCAGTTGTAGGAGAAAAACATGCAGTCGACCTTTACCGGTATTGAAATCGGAAAACGAAGTATCATCAGTCATACCCTCGGGCTTACTACCGTTGGACACAACTTGAGCAATGCCTCAACCCCGGGATTCAGCAGACAACGGGTGGAAATGGTGCCGATGGACCCGCTTTACATGCCGCAGCTCAATCGTGAAGAAGCCCCCGGGCAGGTAGGGCAGGGAGTAATCGCCGAACGGGTGGAGCGGATCAAAGACCAGATACTCGAGGGAAGAATCGTTTCCCAGGCCGACGGTGAAGGTTATTGGCAGGCCAGGGACAAATATCTCCTGATGATCGAACAGGTGTACAACGAACCTACGGAGGTAAGCGTACGTTCGCTGATGGACAAGTTTTGGGAATCGTGGCAGGAACTTTCCATCAATCCCGGGGAAAGCGCCATGCGTAAGGCGGTCCTTCAGCGCGGAGAAACCCTGCTTGACGGTATTCATCAAAGGTATTTTTCTCTAAAAGAAATTAGGGATATGACTGAACTAGATATTCAGGCGACTGTTAATGAAATCAATTCCCTTATTTCCGATATTGCCGCACTCAATGAGCAAATCGTAAAAGTAAAAGCAATGGGAGACAACCCGAACGACCTCCTCGACCGGCGGGACCTTTTGGTTGAAAAATTGTCCGGTTACATCAACATAACCACGGACAATCGGGACCCGGACGAGTTTACCGTACATACCGGCGGGCGCCATATCGTTCAGGGGAAACAGTATCATCCCTTTGCAACTGAAATCGACCCCTTAAATGAAGGGTATTCTCGGGTATACTGGCGGGATATGGGAGACACGGCGTACTTCAGAGGCGGAAAACTTGCGGCCCTCATCGAGCTTCGGGACGGAGACGTCCGTAATGAGATTCAGAAACTGGACACCATGACCATCAATTTTGTCGATATGGTGAACGACATCCACAGAAGGGCATATGGTTTGAACGGAGAGACAAACCAGGATTTTTTTATTGAATACCCCTTTGTTACGAACGTCGCCGGCAATTACGATCAAAACGGCGACGGAGAGTTCGATTCAACCTATCTTTTCAGGATTACCGGAACAAACGAACTCAACCCCCAGGAGCAGGTAGGCTTGGCCGGGACGATGTCCCTCTCCGGTCCCGAAGGCCTGGTGAATATCGATTATTTTCCTACCGATACGGTGGGGGACATCATCAAACGCGTCAATACGTCCGGTTCCGAGGTTGTCGCAGGTTTAGACCGGGCCGGCAGGCTTTTCCTCAAAGCTACTCCGGCCGCGCAGCCGGAAAACCCGGATTTTGTCATCGGCCATATCGAGGATTCGGGAGAGCTTCTCGCGGGGTACGCGGGCATTCTGCAGGAATCGGGCCCCGAAGGTGCGTACGACCGCGATACGGCCGACGCGGTATTGGGCCTTCGCGGCGGGGACCTTCGGTATTCCGTGGCGCCCCTTTCCCATCCTTCCGGATGGATCGAAGTGAATCCCGATATGCACGCCGATGTCCGGGCGATTGCGGCCGGCTTCGGCGAACACGGCAGGCCGGCAAATTCGGGGGACGGCAGCGCCGCGCTGGCAATTGCGAACCTCCGCAACACCCCTGTTATGGTGGGAAGGCTCGATAGTTTTGATGAATATTTTTCCGATGCGGTAGCGGAAGCGGGCCTCCGAGGTGAAGAGGCACGGACCGCTCTGGACACCCAGGAACTTATCATGAAAGACCTGAGGGACATGCGGGACTCAATTTCAGGGGTGAACATAGATGAAGAACTGTCCAATATGATCAAATTCCAGCACGGGTACGCGGCGGCCGCGCGGTTTATAGCCACGTTCAATACCATGCTGGACACAATAATAAATAGGCTGGGGGTATAATAAATGTACCGGGTAAGCACAAATATGCCGAATGACAACATGCAGCATTACATGAAAATACGGCAGTGGAAGATGAACCAAATGCAGAACAAGATGGGCTCCCAAAAGAAGATACACAATCTCAGGGACAACCCGGTTGCGGCCGCGCACAGTGTCCGGTATGAATCCAACATCAACCGGCTCAATCAATTCTCGAGCAACGTGGAGACTTTGATAAGCGACGGAAGGATTGCGGAAGGGTATGTACAAGAAGCGGTAAACATTCTGCAGCGGGTGCGGGAAATTACCGTAGCCGGCGCTAATGGCACATACACGGACGAGGACACCGCGTATATGGCGGAAGAGGTGAACCAGCTTTTAAATGAATTGGTCGAAATCGGCAATGCCCAGTCAGGAGACGGGACCGCGGTCTTTGCCGGAGACAGAGATAAAAGCCGGCCGTTCCGCGCTGTGTTCGGCCATATAGCAGGGAAGGGGGAGGAAGTAATAACTTCCGTGGAATATGGAGGGAGCATAGCCCCGCGGGAAGTGGAAATATCGGAGCGTAGTTTTATAAAATCCAACTTTCCCGGCATCGAGGTATTTTGGGCGGAGCCGATGCATGTTATTGCCGATGCCGATGCGGCCGGCTATATGGTGCAGGAAGACGCGGCGGTTTCCATAGACGGATACACCGTGCAGTTTCGGGCGGGCGACAACATCCAGGCGATTATTTCCAAAATCAACGAATCCGGCGCGGGAGTCAAGGCAAAGCTCGATCCGGTTAAAAACTCTTTGGTCCTGCAAACCACTTCGCCCCACCAGCTCTGGATAGAGGACATCGGTGAAGGAACGGTTATGCGGGACTTAGGCATCCTTTCAGGCAGCAGCGATCTGCCTCCCCACAATTTCGCCCGGGACGCGATGGTATCCGGCGGTTCGTTGTACGACCAGGTTATGTACGTTCGGGACCGGCTCTACGAAGGAGACAGCTATGACTTAGGCGGCTCCGGACTCAAGGGAATAGACAACGCGTTAAACAATTTACTCGCTTCCCTCGCGGATCTAGGCGCCCGGGACGAGAGGCTCCAAACCGTAGGGAAACGGCTCAGTTATGAAACCACCGAGATGGTGAGCAGAAACGCCAAGGAGATCGACCTTGATATGGCAGAGGCGATTACGGATTTGAAGATGCTGGAATATACTCACAAGGCCGCTCTCCAAACCGCGGGCCGGATCCTGCAGCCGACCCTCCTCGATTTTCTGAGGTAACTATGACGATAAAGACAAAACCTTTCGGAACCATCGATGTAGACGAACGGCAATATATTGAATTTCCCTACGGCATTCTAGGGTTTGAAAATCTAAAACATTATGTTCTCCTAGACGCGGAGCAGCAGCCCTTTTACTGGCTCCAGTCGGCGGATGTACAGGATATCGCGTTTATTTTGATCAATCCCTATCTGTTTCGTCCCGATTATACGATCGACGTTCCTGACGAAGACCTCGACGAGATCGATATCAATGATCCGAAGGACGCTCTGGTTTTGGCCATTGTCACCATACCGGAAAACCAGTCGAAGATGACCGCCAATCTGCAGGGGCCGATCATCATCAATCGAAATGCGAGAATAGGCAGGCAGTCTATTACCTTAAGCGATAAATGGCAGGTAAAGCACCCGATCTTAGAGGAATTGAAAACCCTTGGGAGCGGGATATGCTGATCCTTGCCCGAAAAATCAATGAAAGTATTATTATCGGGGACAAAATCGAAGTGTCGGTGATCGATATCAAGGGAGATCAGGTAAAGCTCGGAATCGATGCGCCGAAAAAGGTTAAAGTGTACCGCCAGGAAGTGTATAACGCCATTCAGGAAGAAAACAAGGCCGCGGCCCTTGCAAACCCGGGACAGCTGCCGGAAATCGATTTACTAAAAAACAGAAACAAGAAAGAAGATTAATTCGAATGCCGGCCATACCGGCGCATCAATCCGCCAAGTCAGAATAAATCTTTTCGAAACGGTTCTCGAGGTCCGCGAAGCAATCGATCAGCCTGGGGTCAAAATGGTTCCCCCTGTTGCGGTACATGACCTTCAGCGCTTTCCCGTGGCTGAAGCCTTCTTTGTAGGTCCGTTCCATTCGAAGTGCATCGTACACGTCGGCAATTGCAACGATCCGCGCCGAAAGCGGGATGAGTTCGTTGTTGAGCTGATACGGATAGCCGGAACCGTCCCAGCGTTCGTGATGGGAAAGGGCAATTTCCCTCGCCATTGCAGCGGGATAGGTACTCAGGATATATGCGCCGTTCTTTGTGTGCTCCTGCATGATAACCCATTCACGTTCGTCGAGAGGTCCTTTTTTATTGAGAATGTCGTCCGGGGTGCCGATTTTGCCGACGTCGTGCATCGCGGCGAGAAAGGTGATATTGTCGATAAACTCGAGGTCGACTTCGGGAAACCGGGGATCTTTGTATATGGTTTCCGAAAGGAGTCTGGAATATTCGTTTACCCGGCTAATATGTTTTCCCGTATCGTTGTCCTTGAGTTTTGATGCTTCGAGGAGGGCGAGGTATGTTCCCTGAAGCTGCTGCTTGTTCTCTTCGGTTATATCGTCGAGAAGTATTCCGTATCCGAGGGGCGCGCTTCCCCCGGTATCCGGGTCCTCAAAAATCGGAAAAATAAGAGGGTTTAAAATCAAAGTAAGATAATTTTTACTGCTCGTCTCGAGCCTTCCTTTCCAGGAGAACCCTTTTTTTCGATTGGTAATGTGTTTGTACATCTCATCGATTTTGTGATTATTGCTTTCTTTTAGAAAAAGCTTCGTAAAATAATCCCCCGTAAGGTCCGCGTCATTTCCTAAATGGTTTTTATACGCGTCATTACCCCAGAGTATTCTCAGCTTGTTGTCGGTAATTAAGAAAGGAATGTTTGTTACCTGATGGGAATAGAGAAGATGCCGCACACACGGTTTTTCAACCAGCGAATAGTTTGCCTCCGGAAGGGTTTCCCCGGATTCTTTTATTTCTTCAGGCTCGAGTTCTTCTAATTCTTCGATTGTTTCATAATCCGGGTTCATTACGCCTTTGTAATTCGGCATCACTCAATCTGACGTATAACGGTGATACCTCTTTTTCACTTTTTATATTGTCTTTATATATGTTTTCCGCACTGTCGATCAAGTAGGCCCCGAAGGCGGAATGATCGGCGGCTACATAGCGGTGGTCCTCTTTAACCTTTGCCGTAACGCCGGTATTACCCGCGCCTACAAAAAGTATATGGTCAAAGCCCGCAAGTTTTTCTGTGAGCAGGTGAGGGGGAGTATCCATTTCTTCTATGATTTTGCTTCCCCTATGATAAAGGGCGGCATAAAATCTTCCTCGTTTAGCATCCAATATCGGGACCACAACCCCCGGGAAAAAAGCATACATTTGCCCAATTACATCAAATGTTGGAATTGAAATAAAAAAAGCGCCGGTCCCGGCAGCCAGGCCTTTGGCGGTGGACATAACAATACGAAGCGCGGTAAACGAACCTGGACCCCGGGTACACCCCACAACCGACAAGTCGGAAGGGCTAATACCCGCATCTGCTAAAATAGAATCGATGAGGGGCATGAGGACTTGGTTATGCTTAAAACCGATGGTACGGCGGTTTTCAAAGGCGCCTGCATCGGTTTTTAGAATAATCGTAATTGTGGTTGAAAAAGCGCCGATACAAAGAACATTCATGACTCAAATCCTGTAAGTCCCTCGATGGTAAAAATTCGTTCCTCCGGCCCGGTGATTTGGATGGAAACCTCGATATGATGGGGGGGAAGTATTTTTTCGATTCGTTCGCTCCACTCAATAACGACAATGCCGTTTCCGTAGAATAATTCCTCCGCTCCAAGGGCTTCAAACTCTTCTTCTCCGGAGATTCGGTATAGGTCCATGTGGTAGAGGATGTGTCGCCCCGCATATTCAGCGATGATGGTATAACTCGGACTGGTTACGATTTCTTCGATACCGAGCCCGAGGGCCACCCCCTGTACAAAGGTCGTTTTTCCGGCGCCGAGACCGCCGCGGAGGGCGCAGACGGAGCCTTGGTCCAAATCTTTCCCCAGAGTGCAGCCCAGTTCGACTGTTTCTTCTCTGCCGCGTGTTTTAATCATCGTCAGGGCAGGAGTCCCTTACTGTCGAGATTGAGGATGTGATTTTTAAGGCTTTTAATAATCGGAACAAGGGGATAGTCCATGCCCTCTAAGAGTTGTACAGAAACCGCTACATCCCCTAAGGCGGAACGTTCGATGGAAAACTGGATCGGTTTCTCCTCGTTTTTTTTCCCGAGAGCAGGGGGATATTCGAACACCGCCTTTCCTTTAAATTCGTTCCTGTAACGAAGAGGGGAGTTCTTTCTGATGATGTCATGAACATCGATAAGCTGCATAGACTATTCCATTATCCGGCTTATATCATCATACACATAAGAATTGATTTTATTTATATTCTTTCTGCTCAATCTTGTAAACTGGATATGCATGACAGAACCGACAGGTCTCGTTTTATGGATCGATTTTACCTTTCCAAAGGCAATGACCGGATTTCTTCTCTCCGCTTCGAACTGAATTCTTAGAAGCTCCCCCTGTTTGAGGGGAAAGTTGGTTTTAATGCTGCACCCTCCCGTTGATACCTCTATCAACGTGCCGAGGGCATTGCGCTTGCTGTTGACCACCGCTTGGCGTGTTTTATTTTTCCCCGTTCCTGTCGTTACAATGGAAACCGAAGTGAAGTATGCCGGCCTTCCTACTTCCTTCCTGCGGTAACGGCGCCGCTGAAGGGCCTTTACATGCTTTGAGTGCTGTAAAAGAAGCACCGGAAGACCTTTGGCCGCTTTTGTCCCCATTACCTTCGTTGAAAAGGAGTACATATCTCCTTCGTTTCTCCAAAACTGCACATCGAGTTTTGTCCACCGCGGTATATTAACCATTCGGCCAGCTGCATTAGAAGGCGCGTGGACGAGGACCGAGTCTTTTAAATTCGCCGCGACCTTCGATTCAAACCTTCCTTTGTCGGTAACCAGCATAACCTCCTGGCCGACCCGGAGGGCCCGTGTATTGGTGTCTCCCCGTTTGGCCCGTGAATTTCGTTCGATAATCTGTTTCACATGAAAAATCATAAGTCTACGGGCTTCTTTTCTCTCTTCGGGAATATCGATTGCTTCGAGTTCGGCTAAAGACTGCCGAAGCAGCACGTCGAGCTGTCTGCTGTTGTCCAAAAGCTTATAGCCGTTTTGGATATCGTTCTGCTTAATAAGGTCCAATAAAAAGCTGATATGCGCGTCGGCAAGGCCCATCTTGCGGCACTCTTTTTTAAAAGCGCTTTTCCGGAATTTTTCCCCTTTCTGACCGCCCCCCTTTGTAGCGACCTTTGCAAGGACGGCAACGAGTATGACCGCCCCCAGCACCCCGCCGAGAATATAATAGGTGAGATTCGAATTCCCTCCGCCGGTGCTCTCGAATCCCTCCCATTTAACCTGTAGCATTATATTCCAAATCACCCTTCTATCCTTTCAATGAATCGGTAATGGTCACCAGGTTCTGCAGCCGGGGACTAACTTCATATTCCAAGAGATCTCCGATGAGCACACTGTCAGCTGCCAAAAATGCATCGTTTAATTCGAGGAGTATGGTTTTCAGATCGGCGTAAAACTCTTCTAAGGACTCGCCGGACGAAAGTTTACGCTGCATATCAAAACCTTCCGAAACTTTTAGAATGGGAAAAAGCCGGATCAGCTTTTGTGAAAGTTCGGTAAAATGAATAACCGTACGCATCGCTTCCTTGTCTTTTCCGGTCTGCAGAAGGACCGGAATTTCATTAATAGGATCGATGGATTTTGAAAGCTCTTCGATCGTGCGGATAAATTCTTCCATTGGAGAAGTAATCTCCCGTATTCGCTCTTCGACAAGAGAAAGAAACCCGCGGGAAAAATTGAGAGCGCCTTCGAGGGCTTCCCGATTTTTAATTTCCCCTTCGAAAATTCCGGATTCTTCGAGGCATGATCGAAAAAGAATAATATCGCTGTTTTTCCCGCTCTCCTGTGTGGAAGAAAACAGATTATTGAGGCGGGCTTCGACGGTCTTGAAATCAGCGGAAAGATCGGATAACACCTCAAAGTTCCGCTGCTCGATCCCCTTTACGAGGAGGAGGAAATATTGATGAAGGGGCTGAAGGATTTGAAAGGACATATCGGTAATTGATTTAACCTCAAACTCGATCGTAGTCACCTCGGCAACCGGTTTTTCCCTCCAGGTATGTTCATGTTCCGAGGTCAGGTTTCTGTTCCCTTCTTCCGCTTTCAAGATGATAAAGCCCCGGTCTACGAGCCATTGATGTACATTGTCGTATATTTCCCCGAGCTGTTTTTCCTCTTCGAGGGTGAAATTGAGCGATTCGCCGTTAATAAATATATCCACTCGTTCCTCCGCACATTTTATTGTGTTCTTCTGTTTAGATTATCGATTGCTTCCGACTGTTTCCGCATGCCCTCGAGGGCGCCTTCCATGTCGCCGTATTTCCTCTTAAGCTCGTCTTCTTTCCGTTCAAGTCTGTCCTGCATTGAATCGATGTCTCGGTTGGTCCGCGCAATCTGCTGGTCGATGGTACGCATCTTTGCGGCAATGATGCCGCCGCTTTCTGTATATGCCCTGGTATACTGGTCCACTGTAAAGGCCACTCCGGAATCTATTGTCCGGTCGCCGCTGCTGTCGTAACCGAAAAGATTTTTAATCTCTCTAAGGTTTTCCTGTAAAGCGGAATCCAGTTGAGCTTCGTTGATTTGAAGGTATCCGCGAAGCTGTACCGAATCGAAGTTGGCTGCCGGTCCTGCCGCATTGGTGGAAATACCGATTTGCGCGAGCAGGGTAGGCCCCCCTTCGGTACCCGTCGGGTAAGGATCCATCATGATGGTTTGCAGCCGCGACCGCAGCTGATTCAGCGTAATATCGCCCTGCATGATTCCAAGGTTCTCCAAATATTTTTCCCGCTCCGCGTCGGAAAGATATTCAAGCTCGTCGAGGATCGTTTCATCTTCCCGGGTCAGGACATGGATTTCCGTCATCAGTTGATTGTAATGGCCTATAAAGTTGATAATACTGTTTTTTATCTCTTCACGGTCCGGTTCCACCGAGAGTTCCACCGGTTTCTCGCCGGCGCCCCGCAGTTCGATGGTCACACCGGGGATGACATCGTCGATTGTGTTGGAATCCCTTGTAACCGTAATTCCGTCGACGGTTATTTGCGCGTCCGAGGCTTCGCTGACCGGGTTCGTCGGCTTGTAACCGTCTCGTGCCTTTGGATCGACTATGCGGATGCCCGAAAGGGTAACGGTTTTGTTTGTGTTCAGGTTGCGTACCCGGACACCGGTAAGGCTTGCAACATAGTCGGAAAGGGGAACGTTCAAAATGTGTTTTCCGTCACTGCCCTGAATTTCCGGGAGTTTTATCGCACGGCCGTTTTCATCGGCAAAGAATACCTGCAGGTCCGTAACAATTTTCGGGGCCTCAGGCGCTTCCCATGGGGGAATATATGTTTCCGACGGGCTGTTTTCGATCCTAATATCTTCGAGTTCCACGCTTCCGGGGTCGGGAATTTGAGGTCCCGGGGGCGGTGTAGGCCGATCAAAGTCCTCCGGTTTGCTCGTGACGCTGTAATTGATCTCCAGCATGAGGTTTTCCCCGGCGGGTATCCGCCGCTCACTCGGTAAAAATGCTTCTGTTTCGGGAGAGAAGACAAGGGCCCCTGAGTCTGCCGGGTAGATGGAATCGTCGATTGGTTCAGTCCAAGGCCTTAAGTCGGTTTTTTCTAACGTAAAACGATAGCTTTCACTTTCGATTTCCGTCAAGATCCCGGTTTTAAGCGCAAGATCGAGACTGTCGTCCTGAAATTTGAGTCTATTCGCCTTTCCCGGCCGGGTCGATTCGATCAGGAGGACTTGGGTGTCCGGTGTGTCCTGGACGACCCTTGCCTGAACGATCCCTTTTCCTTCGGCATTTAATTTTTTGGCAAAGGATTCGAGATTTCCTCCTGAAAATTTGAATGAAATAGTCTCTTCTCCTACTGAAAAAGTATACACTCCTTCAGGTACATGGAAATCCCTCGGAAGGGAAGAGGAGAGAAGCCTGTCGGCCCGGGCTATGCTTTTTACGGTGATCCGTGATTCGCCCTCTTCAGCCTGCCGGGTGGCGGTCGCTGTCAGGACTTCATCCCGGGAAGAGTTGGCGATCCGTTCGTTAAATGGATTTTCAAAGCCGAATAAGACCCGGGCGTTTTTTCGGAGGGAAGAAATTTTCCGGTTCACTCCCTGCCACACCTGTTTCTGTGCTTTATACGTATCGAGGGATTGTTCCATCCTCTCTAGAGGAATCCGCTCGAGTTTCATGAGGTCGCCGACTATTTTATCTGTATTGAGATTACTCGTTACCCCGGGAATTGTTATATCTGACATGTCTCAATCTGACACCCCCTCCCTGAAAAGCCGTATCAGATTATCTCATCAATCAACAAGCCGATGGCTTCTTTGATCTTTGCCTGAACTCGCTGCAATTCCTGGGGGGGAATCTCCTTAATTACCTCATCGGTTAAACCGTCGATGACCTTTACGATTACCTGATTAAGCTCGCGGTTGACGGTGAACTTGAGTTTTTTGTTGAATAGAAGATTTGACCCAAAAAGCTCGTTTAGATACCGCTCCATATCCTCTTTCGAATATGATTCTAATTGAGCCAATGCGTTGTTTCTCACCTTTGCATGGTGCTGCTTGCCACTTCCCTGTTCAGCAGCGGGCAGGCCCTTATCCTGCTCTTTCAGCCGTTTTTCTTGAACTGGAAGGTTATGTACGACCCGTTGAATATCCAGGTCCATATCTTTACCCTCGTCTAAAAATGAGGACAGGAGAGGGCGCGAACCCCCCTGTCCGAAAAATTTTTCAAAGAGACGACGTCCAGCAGTCTCTTCGATTTCAATGAACGGAGATTGTGTTGTACCTTAGAGCAACTGAAGTACAGACTGCGTTTTCGTGTTGGCCTGAGCCAGCATTGCGGTATTTGACTGCAGAAGAATCTGGTTCTTCACATAGTCTACCATTTCGCTGGCCATATCCACGTCACGAATCCTGGATTCGGCGGCCTGCAGGTTTTCAGCAGCGATTGCGACTCCTTTCGATGCCATTTCAAATCTGTTTTGATAAGCACCAAGGTCGGCCCTCTGTTTTGAGACCGTTCGCAGCGCCGCGTCGACCATTCCAATTGTTTGGTTTGCAGTTTCAACCGTTGAGATAGAAATCGTTCCTTCTTCGCCCTGTGCTCCCTCCAGTCCGAGAGCGGCCGCTGTCATCGTTCCGATGTACACCCGCTCCGACTGGTCCATGTTGGCGCCAACCTGGAACTGCATAATATTAGCTCCAGTCTGTTCCGCATCACTGGCAAAACGTCCGGTCAGCATATTCATTCCGTTGAACTGCGCGTGTGAAGCAATTCTGTTCACTTCGTCTACAAGCTGAGATACTTCAACTTGGATCTGCATTCGGTCCTCAGCGGTGTATACACCGTTCGCCGATTGTACGGCCAGTTCTCTGAGCCGGTGCAGAATGTCCTGCGTCTCCTGAAGATAGCCTTCGGATGTCTGAATGAAGGAAACGCCGTTTTCGATATTTCTCTCAGCCTGGTTAAGACCACGTATTTGACCCCGTAATTTTTCCGATACCGCGAGACCGGAGGCATCGTCCCCCGCGCGGTTGATACGGAGCCCTGAGCTGAGTTTTTCGATGTTTGCATTGAGTTCTTTCGATCGTACACCCAGCTCTCGATTGGCATACATGGCGCTTAAGTTGTGATTTATAACCATATAACCCTCCTTGATTAGTTTTTGAAAGGCATCCCTTGCCTTTCTTTATTTTAATGTGCGCCCGAAGGGGATATCAGAAGATAATCGCGCCTCTTCTGCTCCGTTCATATCCCCCCGGGCAGGGAAAAAGACCCGCTTTATCGGATCTTCTCCCTGCCGGGGCTACACAGGAGGGTCTAATTTCAAAGAACAAACGGATACTATACTATATAGTAATCATTTATCCTAATAGTTGCAATACCGATTGTGTTTTCATGTTTGCCTGCGCAAGCATGGCCGTTCCGGACTGCACAAGGATCTGGTGCTTCATATAGTTGACCATTTCATTTGCCATATCGGTGTCCCTGATCCG